>NZ_JBEXPY010000004.1:73823-159404 GCF_040612315.1 Streptomyces sp. NPDC006435 | reverse complement strand
TGGTCCGCCTGGTCCGCCTGGTGCTCCGGGTGCGCCTGGTACGCCGCCGCCTCCGCCGGGTTCGACGCCTCCGCCCGGTGGTGGTGTGCATCACGCCGCGACGATGTTGGCCGACCCGAGCATGATGGGTGGTCCGGGTGCGCCGCAGCCTCCGGGCCCGCCCGGTCCTCCCGGTGCGCCCGGCGCTCCCGGGATGCCGCCGGGCCAGCACACCCCGCCGCCCGCCGCGTACGGCTATCCGCAGGCGCCGACCGGTCAGCCGACCGTCGGCCCCGGCTACCAGGCCGTGCTGCGCTACCGCGCGCCCGACGGCAGCGAGCAGCAGCTGATCCGCCGCTCGGCGCCCGGCACCCCGCACCCCGAGTGGCAGATGCTGCACGAGCTGCGGGCCATGAACGTGCCGCCGCAGCAGGTCATCGAGCTGCACACCGAGCTGGAGTCCTGCGAGCTGCCCGGTGGCTACTGCGCGCGGATGATCCGGGAGACCTGGCCGCAGGTGCGGATCACCAGCGTCGCCCCGTACGGCACGGACCACGCCAGCCGTCAGCAGGGCATGCAGCACCTGCTCACGCACCAGGGCGAGCTGCACCAGGTGGCGGACGGTCCGGCCCGGCCGGCGCCGGTGCGGGCCCCGCTGCCGCAGATGCCGCCCGCGCCGCAGGCGCCGCCGGAGGTCATCGCCGAGGAGCTGGCGCAGACCTTCGGGCCGCAGGGCATCCTCCGGTTCGACCAGCGGTCCGTGTCGCGTCAGGGTGTGCCCGAGGAGGTGGCGCGCACGCTGGTGTGGGGCGGGCTGCCGGCGGACTTCGGTCCGTTCTTCTGGGCGCAGCCGGGTCAGCCGGTGGTGCCGACGCTGGCCGAGCTGGCCGCGCAGCGTCAGGTTCAGGCCGCTCCGGACGCGGGGTCGTACCTCGTCATGGGGTCCGACTTCGGGCGGGCGCTCTGTGTGCAGTACGGCACCGCGAACATCGTGGCCGTACCGGTCGAGGCCGGGCCCGGCGGGCAGTCGGTGCCGCCGCAGTTCGTGAACACCGGGCTGCCGGAGTTCCAGCGGTCGATGGCGCTGCTGGGCCGGATGTGGCGGCTGCGCTTCGGGCTCAACCCGGAGCAGGCGGGTCGTTGGACGGTCGACTTCCAGGCACAGCTGGTGGCGCTGGACGCGGCGGCGCTGGCGTCGCCGGAGAGCTGGTGGTCGGTGCTCCTGGAACAGATGTGGGACGGGTTGCTCTGACCCGACAGGTTCCGTACGGTGCCCGGCTCCTCCACGAGGGGCCGGGCACCGTTCTGTGTGCGGCGGGTCACGGACCGTGCGGGGCGCCGGTCTGTGATGCCCGTCGCTTCCGTCCGGAATGCAGTTGATCGATTCCGACTTCTTGACCAATTGCCGCATCCTTGACGTAATGCCGGTGGTCGGAGAGTCGGAAAGAGGCGTCAAGGGATGAGTTCTGCACGGGTGTCCGCGCATGGCTTCGTCGGCGTACGGGGACGTGGCTACCGTCCGGAGCAGGTGGACCGTTTCGTGGCCGGGCTCTCGGCCGAGCGGGACGCGGCGCTGGAGGAGCTGTCCCGGCTCACGGCGCTGGTCGAGGAGCTGTCGGCCGAGTCGGTGCGGCTGGGCGAGGTCGTCGCCACGCTGGCCCCGCAGGAGTACGAGTCGCTGGGCGACCGTGCCCGGCAGATCCTGGCGCTCGCCCGGGAGGAGGACCGGGCCCTGCGGGAGGCGGCCGAGGGGGAGGCGCAGGCGTTGCGGGACGCGGCGGCCGAGGCGGGCGCGGCGCTCGGCGAGTCGGCGCGCACGGACGCCGGGGTGATGCGGGAGGCGGCGGAGAAGTACGCCGACGAGACGCTGGCCGCGGCCCGGGGCACCGCCGACGGGACGGTCGAGGAGGCGCGCGAGGAGGCCGCCGGGGTGCGGGCGGAGGCGGAGGCCATGATGGTCTCGACGGCCGAGCGCACCGCGAGCGTCCTGGCCCACCAGGAGCAGGAGCACGCCGAGCGGTGGCAGGCCACCGAGCAGGAGCTGGCCGAGGCCGAGGCCGCGCAGGCGGCGCGGCACGACGAGGCGATCCGGCGGGCGGAGGACGACCTGGCCGAGGCGCGGCGGGCGCTCGCGGAGACCGAGGAGGCGGCGCGGCACGGCCAGGAGGACGCCGAGGCGCGGGGTGCGGAGCTGATCGCGGAGGCCCGGGTCCGTGAGGAGCGGGTGGTGCGGGAGACGGAGCGGATACTGCGGGAGCACGAGGAGGCCCGGGAGGAAGTGCAGGCGCACATGACGCACGTGCGGAACTCGCTCGCGGCGCTGACGGGCCGGGTGGCCCCGGCGGAGGGCTGAGGCCGCGGGGACGGGGGTGCGGCGGTCCGGGCCGTCGCCCCGGACCGCTCCGGGGCGTCCGTTCCCGCCCCTGCCGCGGATTCTCCGATTCCGCCCAACCTGCGATTCTTGAACGCAGTTGAGGTGGTCGTGTGCCTGTTCGGGCTGGGTTAGCCTGTGGCCATGCACGGGGGGCCTGAACAAGAGTCACGTTTGCGGGGCAGTGGAGCGGAGCCGACGGAGCCGGACGACCCCCGGCGGATCGGCGCCTTCAGACTGCTCGGCGTGCTCGGTGTCGGTGGCATGGGCCGGGTCTACCTCGGCGCCTCGGCGGGGCGGTACGCGGCCGTCAAGCAGGTGCTGCCGGTGCTCGCCGCGGACAAGGACTTCCTGTCCCACTTCGGGCACGAGCTCGACAACCTCGCCAAGCTGCCGGCCGGTGTCAGTGCGCGGCTGCTGGCCAGCGACCGCACGGCGCAACCGCCGTGGTTCGCCACGGAGTACATCCCCGGGGTGACCCTGAGCGACGCGCTGCGGCTGAACGGCGGTCCGCTGCCCGCCGAGAGCCTCTGGCGGCTGCTGCGCGACGGGGCGAAGGGCCTGAGCGCCGTGCACGCCGCCCGCATGGTGCACCGCGACCTCAAGCCCTCCAACGTCATGCTGACCCTCGACGGCGTGTCCCTGATCGACTTCGGGGTGGCCCGGGCGGCCGACCAGAGCCGGGTGACCAGGACCGGCATGGTCATCGGGACGCCCGCCTACATGGCTCCCGAACAGGCCCTGGCCGAGCGGGATCTGACCGGTGCGGCGGACGTGTTCGGACTCGCCGGGCTGCTGCTGTTCGCGGCGAACTGCCGTCCGCCGTTCGGTGACGGGTCGGGGCCGGGCCTGTTCTACCGCATCGTCCACACCGAGCCCGACCTCGGCCGGCTGCCCGGGATCGATCCGGAACTGTCCGCCCTGGTCGAGGCGTGTCTTGCCAAGGACGCCGCGGACCGGCCCACCGCCGCCGAGATCGCCGAGGCGGCGGACGCCCATGTGCCCGCAGCGGCAACGGAGTTGTGGCCTCCGGCCGTCACGGAGCGGATCTCCGAGCGGGCGGTGTTCGCGGCGACCCCGCCGCCGGCCGACGAGCCCGAGCCGGAACCGGGGCCGGAAACCCACGCCGCGGCCCCGGCCGTGAAGATCGACAGGTCCGGGGCGGCCGAGGGGGACGGGGGCGGGGCGACCGGCCCCATGGCCCGCAAGCCGCGCGAGCGCCGCCGCCCCCGGATGCTGCTCGTCGCGATCCCGATCGTGGTCGCGGGCACGACCGTGACCATCGCGCTCGGGCCCTACGAGATCGGCCCCTCCCGCGGTCCGGACAACGCCGGTTCGGCACCCTCGGTCACCGTTTCGCCGAACGGGCCCGGTGCGGACGGCCGGTCCCCGGGCTCCGAGGCGTCGCCCTCCCGCTCGTCCGGCTCCGCGTCGGCCTCGCGTTCCGCCTCGCCCGGCAGGTCCGGCGACAAGCCGAAGGACGGCGACGACGGGAAGGGCGCGGGCGCCGGTGACGGCGGCGGTGCCGGGGACTCCGGTCCCGGCGGCTCCGGGGACGGTTCGGGTTCCGGGTCCGGGTCCGGTTCCGGGTCGGGCTCGGGTTCGGGTTCGGGGTCCGGATCGGGTGGTTCCGGCGGCTCCGGCTCGGGCGGTTCGGACGGCGGCGGACAGGTGCCGGCGCCCTCGGGGCAGTACTACCTCAAGAACGTCTCCGTGAAGCGGTGCCTGGGGGAGTCCTACTCCGAGTTCGGGGGCTCCATGATCATGAACTCGGTGTGCGGCGAGCCCGCGCACAACGGGGCCACGCTCTACTACAAGTGGACGTACCGGCCCACGTCCGGCGGCAGGTTCAAGCTGGTCGGGCAGGGCAGCGGCAAATGCCTCAAGTCCAACGGCTACGCGGGTCTGGGCACCGAGGCCTGCAACTCCTCCGACTCCCAGACCTGGCGGATCGGGACCAGGACCTCGAACGGCCACACCCTGGTGAACGTCGCCGAGAACCGCTGCCTGCAGGCGTTCAGCACCATCGGCTTCCAGGTGGGGGACTGCGACTCCTCGAACGCGGGACAGCTTTGGCGCAACTCCTGACGGCCGACGATCGACGGCCGCCGGGTTCAGCCGGCCTCGGCACTCCCGGCGTCGCGGAACCGCTGAAGCAGTTCCCGGGCCGGAGCGCTGTCCGGATCGAAGCCGTGGAGCCCTTCCTGCTCGTCCGGGACGCCCGGTCCCCACAGCCGTATCCCGTGGCAGGAAAAGCAGAAGGCGAGCTGGAGGAGCAGGCCGTCGGCACCGTGGACCCGGATGCCCCAGCCGGGGGAGAAGCAGCGGTGCAGCTCGCTGTCCGGCAGGTCGTCGATCAGGGCCAGGATCCGATCGGTCCGGGGCGCCTCCCAGAGGGCGACCTCGTCGCCGGTCAGGTCCTCGGAACCGAAATGCCTTATCGGATCGGCTATGCGGACGACCTCGATCAGTTCGGCCTTCTCGCGGGTGATCGGAAGCAACATGCGCACAGGATCACCGATCACATCCGCGCACACCAGAGCGAGCACGCCTGATGGTTCATCGGGTCGCGGCGAGGGGTCGCGGCCGTCCATGTCAGTCCGGGGCGTGGCCTGCCGCCTCCGGACGTCCGCCGTGCCGGAACCACTCCGGCGCCAGGATCGACATCACCGTCGAGTCCACCCGCTCGCCCTCCCAGAGCAGCGCGTCGCGCAGCACGCCCTCGGCGACGAACCCCGCCTTCTCGTAGGCGCGGCGGGCACGCGGATTGAACGCGTAGACCTCCAGCGAGATGCGGTGCAGCCCCAGTTCCTCGAATCCGTACCCGACGATCAGCCGGGTCGCCTCCGTCCCCAGGCCGCGTCCGTACGTGCCGGGTGCCAGGCAGATGCGGAAGTTGCAGCTCCCGTTGCCCGGGTCCCACTGGTTCAGGACCACCTCGCCGATGACGTCGCCCGTCGCCCGCTCGACCACCGCGAGGTCCAACCGGTCGTCCTGCTCCGCGCGGCTGCCGTACCAGGAACGTATGCGCCCCTCATCGAGCCCGTCGTAGTGATGACTGCCGGTCAGCCGTGCTGCCTCCGCGTCCAGGAGCATCGGCATCAGCGCATCCACGTCGTCCGCCGTGACGGGGCGGAGCAGCACCTTTTCGCCTTGCAGCGACGGCTTGTCGAGGAAGTCCGGGCGTGCGGTGCTTCGAACGTGATCGGTCATGGCCGCATTGTGTCCGACCGGCCCGCCCGACGTCCTCCTGATATCCGGCGCGGGCCCCGGCCGCTCGGCCCCGGTGATCGAGGCCGGCCGGGGCGGCCGGGCGCGCGCCGTCCGCCTGCGGCCCGCGGTGGCCCGGTGCGGGTACCGCGGGCCCGTTGTTTGCCCGCAGGGGCGTGCGCGGGGGTTCTCAGGCGGTCCTGGTGGCGCTGCCGAGGATCTTGGTCGGGGTGATGCGGACCACGACCCGGACGTGCTCCGGCGGGGCCTCCAGGTACTCCTTGCCGCCGCCCGGACCGAGGTACTCCTCGGCGATGCGGACGGCCACCGCGCGCCCGGTGTCCTCGGTGACGGCGGCGGTGCCGCGTATCTCGACGTACAGGTCGGGGTCGGTGGGGTCGAAGACGGTCAGGCCGACGCGCGGGTCCCGGAGCACGTTCCGTTCCTTGCGCCGGCCCCGCTGGGTGGAGATCAGCAGTTCGCCGCCGTCGCGGCTCACCCAGACCACCGAACTCTGCGGGCCGCCGTCGGGGTTGAGGGTGGACAGGACGGCCGGATGGGGCGCATCGAGCAGGTCGCGCACGGCGGCGTTCATTTCTGTGGACATGCCAGGAGCCTAGATGTCCGTACGACCGAGGCCGTCCGGCGGTGCCCGACCGGCCGGGGCCGTTGGGCGACCGGGCCGGAGCCGTTCATTGTCATGCGCCACAAGTATCTTGCGGCGCATGACAATGACTGACTATCTTGTACCGCATGACAAAGGGGCTGCCCGCCAACGGCGACCAGCGTCGCAGCCAGCTGCTGCGCGGAGTGCTCGACCTGTGCCTGCTGTCGCTGATCGCCGAACGGCCGCGCTACGGCTTCGAGTTCGTGTCGTCGCTCGCCGACAGCGGGCTCGACCTCGTGAGCGAGGGCAGCATCTATCCGCTGCTCGCCCGGCTGGAGCGGGACGGGGCCATCTCCTCGTACCGCGCCCCGTCGGCCAGTGGTGGCGCACCGCGCAAGTACTACCGCCTGACCGAGGCGGGACATGTCGAACTGGCGAGCGGCCGGGCCGTGTGGCATGCCTTCAGCGGGCATGTGGGGCAGGTCCTGGCCGCCACCGAACCCACGGGGGGATCGCATCATGACGAATCAGCGGACCATGACGAACGAGCAGGTGCTCGCGGTCTGCCGCAGCAACTGGGAGTACCGGGGCATCGATGACGGGTCCGTCCGGGAGATGCTCGACGAGCTCTCCGCCCATCTGGAGGACGCGCTGGCCGAGGGGCGCACGCCCCAGGACGTCGTGGGCGACGACGTCAAGGGGTTCGCCGCGTCCTGGGCGCGGGCCCGCGCCCCGTTCGCCCATCGGCTGCTGCGCGCGGCGGCCATGGCCTGCTCCGCGCTCGGCGGTCTGATCCTGATCGTGTGCCTGGTCCGGTGGAGCCCCGAACGGGCCGTGGGCGCCGACGACCTCGTCTTCTGGGCCGTCGTGGCGGCGGTCACGGTCACCTGGGAGCTGCGGCGCGGCAACCTGGGGCTCGGCAGGAACGCGGCGGTCGGCCTGGTCGTCGCCCTGGCCGTGGTGCTGACGTCCCGGTGGCTGGGCGGCGGCGGGACGCTGTTCACCGTGCCGCTGTGGGCGGCTCCGGTGCTGTTCCTCCCCGGAGTGGCGTACGCCGTGGCCGACGCGCGGCGCAGGAAGGCCGCCGCGCCCGGCGCCGACCGGTAGGACTTCACCGGTCGGGCCGGGGCGGGGCGGACGCCCGCGTTCAGCGTTGCGACACCGGTGGTGCTCCCGCCAGGATCCGGGGCTCCTCCGCCTGGTAGAGGCGGCGGGCCCCGGGGGCCGTGTGACGGGGGAGGACCGTGCCGAGCCAGCCCGCCAGGAAGCCGGCCGGGATGGAGACGAGGCCGGTCGTGGTGTACGGGAACCAGTTGAAGTCGTGGTCGGGGAAGACCGAACTGGGCGATCCGGAGACCAGGTTGGTGCCGGTGATCAGGACCAGTACGGAGAGCGTGCCGACGACGAGGGTGCTGAGCAGGCCGGTGCGGGTGAAACGGCGCCAGAACATGCTGTAGACGAGCGCCGGGGACAGGGCGGACGCGCCGACGCAGAACGAGAGCGTGGCCAGGGCCTGCACGTTCCAGTGCCGGGCCATGACGGCGAGCGTGGTGGCGAGCAGGCCGACGACGATCGCGGCGGCCTGGGCCGTGCGCATCTCGGACAGACCGGCCAGCGGTTTGCGGTCCGGGCGGCGCACGCCGTGCAGGCCGTGGGCGAACAGGTCGTGCGCCAGGGAGTTGGCGCAGGCGAGGATCATCGCGGCGACAGAGGCGAGGAGCGTCAGGAAGATCGCCGTCGTCATGGTCGTGACGATCAGCGCCCCCGCCCGGCCGCTGCCCGCGACGACTCCGCTGATCTGGAGGATCGCGCTGTTCCCGGAGGCGCCGGCCTCGGTGATGCGCTCGTGGCCGACGAGGGCGCCCGCGCCGAGGCCGATCACGACGAGCAGCAGACAGATCGTGGCGACCACCCCGACCGCCCAGGACAGCGAGCGGCGCATGGCCGCGGTGGAACGGGCGCTCGTCATGCGCATGGTGACGTGGGGCAGGCAGGCGGCGCCGAGGACCACGGTGAGTTCGGAGCTGACCATGTCGAGCGCGCTGCCCTCGAACTGGAGCCCCGAGCGCAGATAGGCGGCCCCGGCACCGCTGCTCTGCCGGGCGGCCCCGAGCAGGGCGCCGGTGTCCCAGCCGAACCGGTCCATGACCAGTACGGCGATGGTGAGCGAGGCGACGAGCAGGACCACGGTCTTCACGATCTGGATCAGCGCGGTGCCCTTCATGCCGCCGATCGCCGAGTAGCCGATCATCAGGGTGCCGAGTCCGATGATGGCGCCGGTGCGGAACCCGGAGCTGTCGAAGCCCAGGATGAAGGACAACAGGTCGCCGCTGCTGGCGAGTTGGACGACCATCATGGGGACGAGCGCGGCGAGGGTGACCGCGCAGGCGGTGATGCGGACGGCGCGGCCGGGGGCACGGCGCACGAGCAGGTCGCCCATGGTGAACCCGCCCGCGTTGCGCAGCGGTTCGGCCAGCAGGAACATCAGCAGGACCAGCGAGAGCGTGATGCTCAGGGCGAGGATCGTGCCGTCGTAGCCGGTGAGGGCGATGATGCCGGTGGTGCCGAGCACGGTGGCCGCGGAGAGGTAGTCGCCGGCCAGGGCGAGGCCGTTGTACAGGGGCGGGAGCGAGCGGGAGCCGGTGTAGAACTCGGCGAGGTCGTCGCGGTCCGGGCCGGTCATCACGCAGAGCAGCAGTGCCACCGTGGCCACGGCGAGGAAGGCCACCAGGGACATCGACTGCGCGGAGTCGTCGAACACGTTCACCGGGCCTCTCCCGCTCTTCGGAGCCGGGCGGCGAGCGGGTCGACCGTGCGGCGGGCGGTCCGTTCGTACCGGACGACGGCGAGGACCGTCACGGGGATCTGGCACAGCCCCAGCGCGAGGCCGACGTTGAGCCCGGCGAACAGGGGCCGGTCCATCAGGCCCTCGGCGAAGCCGGAGAGCAGCAGGAAGGCGACGAAGTAGCCGAGCGTGGTCAGGACCGCGACGCGGCGCAGCGAGCGGTACGAGGTGCGCAGCCGGCGCAGGTCGCTGTGGCGGCCGGGGGTGGGCGGGGGCGCGCCGGACGGGTCGTCGGGCGCCGCGGGGCCGGAGTCCTGCCAGGGCGGCAGGTGGTCCGGACCGTGCGGGGGCCGGTGCCGCGGGGGCTGTTGCGGCAGCCGTCCGGGCCAGGAGGAGTACGGGGACGGGGGCGGTGCTCCGTGCGACATGGGGGGCTGCTCCTTGCAAGGCTCGGTTCCTGGTCCGGACGGCAAGGCAGGAGTGCGGTGGTGCGGTCGGAAGCGCGAACATTACTCGTGAGTACGGCAGTTGGGGAGGGGGCGGCCCGAATTACCGGTGGTAATTACCCGGTTCACAGGAGCTGGTGAAACCGGTGGTGCGGGTGGTTCCGGCGGGATTCCTTCCCCGTGCACGTACCCACCGGGGTCGTCCCCGGGCGGGAGGGCCGCCACGGGCCCGGCGCCGCTGCTGAGGAGTGTGGCCGGTGACCGCCGTGGTCCCGGGCGGCTGCACCCGTGGGTGGAGTCCCTGAGAAGGGCCTGCACCCTGGGGGCGATACCCCTAGGGGGAGCTCCCCACATCTGGGCAGGGACCGTTCCTCCCGGCGGAGGACGTGACCGCGGGGGTCCGTTCCTTAGCGTGTTCCTACATCGAGAAAACGGCTCGAACCCGTCGCGGAAGCGGCGGGCCGCAAGGGGGGAGGGCGGGGGCGACCCCGCCCCCGGGGTGGGGAAAACCCCACCCCGGGACTGTGCCGCGCACCAGTGCGCCGGCCCCGTCCGGACCAGCAGGCTTCATGACACCGGCACACCGGGCGACGGGGCCCGCGGAAGCCGGTCCATCCCGCGCGCCGACCGGCACCCGCCGACCGCCGCGCGCACACCGATCGACACACAACAGGGGGCAGAACCGTGACAACGGCTGTGACCATTCCCAGGCACGGGGGCACGGGCAGGAGCACGGCCGTTGCCGCGCGGGCGCGGCAGGTCGTCAAGGCGTACGGGGCGGGGGAGACCAGGGTCGTCGCGCTCGACCACGTCGACGTGGACATCGCCCGCGGGCAGTTCACGGCGATCATGGGGCCGTCCGGTTCCGGCAAGTCGACCCTGATGCACTGCCTGGCCGGGCTGGACACCGTGTCGTCCGGGCAGATCTTCCTCGACGAGACCGAGATCACCGGGCTCAAGGACAAGAAGCTCACCCAGCTGCGGCGGGACCGGATCGGCTTCATCTTCCAGGCGTTCAACCTGCTCCCCACGCTCGACGCGCTGGAGAACATCACGCTGCCGATGGACATCGCGGGCCGCAGGCCGGACGCGGACTGGCTGCGCCAGGTCGTCGACACCGTCGGTCTGTCCGAGCGGCTGCGGCACCGGCCCACCGAGCTCTCCGGCGGCCAGCAGCAGCGCGTCGCGGTCGCCCGGGCGCTCGCCGCCCGGCCGGAGATCATCTTCGGCGACGAGCCCACCGGGAACCTGGACTCGCGGGCCGGCGCCGAGGTGCTGGGCTTCCTGCGCAGGTCGGTCGACGAACTGGGCCAGACCATCGTCATGGTCACCCACGACCCGGTGGCCGCCTCCTACGCGAACCGGGTGCTGTACCTCGCCGACGGGCGCATCGTCGACGAGATGTACAACCCGACGGCCGACCAGGTCCTCGACCGCATGAAGGACTTCGACTCGCGCGGGCGGACGTCATGACCGTCTGGAAGACATCGAGACGCAACTTCCTCGCGCACAAGGGACGCATGGCGCTCTCCGCCGTCGCGGTCCTGCTGTCGGTGGCCTTCGTCTGCGGGACGCTCGTCTTCACCGACACCATGAACACCACGTTCGACAAGCTCTTCGCCGTGACGTCCGCCGACGTCACCGTCAACCCGAAGGACTTCGAGGGTCACGACGAGGTGGTCCCGGACAAGGGCAGGCCCGCCACGGTCCCCGCCTCCGCCGTCGAGCGGGCCGCGTCGGCCACCGGCGCGAAGTCCGCCGAGGGCGCCGTCGTCAGCATGTCCGTCACCGTCGTCGACCGGCACGACAAGAACATGGGCTCGTCCACGGGCGCCCCGACGATCGCGGGCAACTGGACCAGGAACGACCTGCGTTCCATGGAGATCGCCTCCGGCCACGCCCCGCGCGGCCCGACCGAGGTGATGGTCGACGCCGACACCGCCGACAAGCACGGTCTGAAGCTCGGCGACGAACTGCGCACCATCACCGCCTCCGGCGACATCGAGGCGCGGATCAGCGGCATCGCCGCCTTCAAGGTCACCAACCCCGGCGCCGCGATCGTCTACTTCGACACCGCCACCGCGCAGAAGAAGCTGCTCGGCGGGTCCGACGTCTTCAGCCTGGTCTCCGTGACCGCGAAGGACGGCGTCGGCGACGAGGAGCTGAAGAAGAACGTCGCGGCGGCGCTCGGCGGCACGGCCGACTACGAGCTCCAGACCCAGGAGGAGGCCGCCGCCGCCAACAAGGACTCGATGGGCTCCTTCCTCGACGTCATGAAGTACGCGATGCTCGGCTTCGCCGGGATCGCCCTGCTCGTCGGCATCTTCCTGATCGTCAACACCTTCTCGATGCTGGTCGCCCAGCGCACCCGCGAGATCGGCCTGATGCGGGCCATCGGCTCCAGCCGCAATCAGGTCAACCGGTCCGTGCTGATCGAGGCGCTGCTCCTCGGCGTCGTCGGCTCCCTCCTCGGCATCGGTGCCGGGATCGGGCTCGCCGTCGGCCTGATGAAGTTCATGGGCGCGGTGGGCATGGAGCTGTCCACCGGGGACCTCACGATCGCCTGGACGACCCCGGTGGTCGGCCTCGTGCTCGGCATCCTCGTCACCGTCGTCGCCGCGTACTTCCCCGCCCGCCGGGCCGGGAAGATCTCCCCGATGGCCGCCCTGCGGGAGGCCGGCACCCCGGCGGACGGCCGCGCGGGCCGGGTCCGGGCCGCGATCGGCCTGGTCCTCACGCTCGGCGGCGGCGCCGCGCTGTTCGCCGCGGCACGGGCCGACGAATCGGGGCAGGGCTCGCTCCTGCTCGGGGCGGGCGTCTTCCTCACCCTGATCGGGTTCATCGTGATCGGCCCGCTGCTGGCCGGTCTGGTGGTCCGGGTGCTGAGCGCGGTCATGCTGCGGATGTTCGGTCCCGTCGGCCGGCTCGCCGAGCGCAACGCCCTGCGCAACCCGCGCCGCACCGGGGCGACCGGCGCCGCCCTGATGATCGGCCTCGCGCTCGTGGCCTGCCTCTCGGTCGTCGGCTCCTCCATGGTGGCCTCCGCCACCGAGGAACTCGACAAGTCGGTCGGCGCGGACTTCATCGTCCAGCCGGCCGGCGACGGCGGCGGACAGATCGTCGACCAGGCCGTGAAGGCGCTCAAGTCGGTGCCGGACATCGAGCACCTCACCGAGTACAAGGTCGTCGGCGCCTCCCTCACCGCCCCCGACGGCACCACCGGCGACGAGGCGCTGACCGCCGCCGACCCCACGTACAAGGACGACGTCCGCCGCGAGACCGTCTCCGGCGAACTGGCCGCCGCGTACGGCAAGGACGCCATGTCGGTCGGCGAGACCTACGCCACCGAGCACCACGTCCGGGTCGGGGACCGGATCACCGTCGCCTTCGAGGGCGGCGAGACGGCGAAGCTGAAGGTCGCCGCGATCACCTCGGACGACGTGAACATCGACAAGGGCGCGATGTACATCAGCACCACGACCGCCCGGCGGTACGTCCCCGCCGACGTCCTGCCGGACAACACGGTCATGTTCGCGAAGGCCGCGGACGGCAAGGAGAAGGAGGCGTACGCCGCCCTCCAGGACGCCCTCGCCAAGTACCCGCAGTACGAGGTGCGCAACCAGGCCGACTTCAAGGAGCAACTGAAGGACCAGATCGGCCAGTTGCTGAACATCGTCTACGGGCTGCTGGGGCTCGCGATCATCGTCGCGGTGCTCGGCGTGGTGAACACCCTGGCCCTGTCGGTGGTCGAGCGGACCCGCGAGATCGGCCTGATGCGCGCCATCGGCCTCTCCCGCCGCCAGCTGCGCCGGATGATCCGCCTGGAGTCGGTGGTCATCGCGGTCTTCGGCGCCCTGCTCGGCCTCGGCCTGGGCATGGGCTGGGGCACGGCGGCCCAGAAGCTGCTGGCCCTGGAGGGCCTCGGCGTCCTGGACATCCCGTGGCCGACGATCCTCACGGTCTTCGTCGGCTCGGCCTTCGTCGGCCTGTTCGCCGCGCTGGTCCCGGCCTTCCGCGCGGGCAGGATGAACGTCCTGAACGCGATCGCCACCGACTGACGCGGACCCCGCCGGTCCGACGGGGCGCCCCGTCGGCGGTGCGGCGGCCGACGTAGGATGACTGACCGGTCCGGCCCCGGGGTGTTCCTCCAAACACCCCGGGGCCGGGCCCGTTTTCGTCCGGTGCCGCTGTCAGGCGGGCATGACGGCGACGTCGTACTTGGGAATCCACTGGTCGCGGGTGACGAGCGTCATCGATTACCGAGACCCTGCTTGATCGCGGCCTCCCCCCGGGGGGGCACCGACGCAGACCTCGAGCTCGGTGCGCAGCAGGGCTTTCAGTCCGTCGGACAGTTCGGACGAGGGCGTGCTCCGAACGCGTCGGCGATGTCGTCGGGAAGGTCGTCGAAGTTCTCGGCGATGCGGATCCGCCCCCGGAGCACCCCGTAATCGCTCCGGTCGGCCCTGGGGCGCAGCGGCACGACCTTGGCGATGGGCTCGCCCGCCCTGCTGATCACTACCTCCTCGCCGGTTTCGACCTGCTGCAGTATCCGGGAGAAGTGGGTCCTGGCCTCGTGCACGTCGTACTGCCGAGCTGCTGCCACGACTGCCTCACAGGGAACGGACGGAGAGGACTGGATACGGATCAAGGGTAGTTCCGCCGGCACCGGACGGACACCCGGCAACCCTTCGTCACCCGGCGCACCGTTTCGGACACGGTGGCCGGGTCCGTTGCACGAAGCTGCCGCGGGCCGTGCAACAAGCTGACACGACGGGCCCCGTTCCCGTGCCCTTGCCGCTGGCATCGTCGTCGCTGCCGGGAATCCCCGGCGGGACGCAACAGCCGAAGGGGAAAACGTGTTCAGGTCTTCGCTTTCGCGGCGGCACGCCGGCGCTGCGCGCACTGCCGCCGTCACCGGTCTCGTCCTCGTCTCGCTCGCGCTCTCCACCGGGGCCGCCACCGCGGCGGACACCGGCTCCCCGGCCCCGCAGCACCCGGCGGCGCACGACGTCGGGGCGTTCTGCGAGCAGGTGGCGGCGCTGACGGACCGGCTTCCCCTGCCCGCCGCACCCGTGACGGTGTGCAAGCTGGTCAACGGCTGGGACTAGGCCCGCCATGATGAGGTTTCAGCTGCTGGGGCCGCTGACCCTCGCCGACGGCCCCGAATCCGTCGTGCTCCAGCCGTCGAAGCCGACGATCCTGCTGGCCGCGCTCCTCCTGCACGCCAACGCCGTGGTGTCCGCCGACTACCTCCAGCGGGCCGTGTGGGGCGAGGAGCAGCCGGCCACCGCCAAGGCCGCGCTCCAGACCTGCGTCCTGCGGCTGCGCCGGCTCTTCGCCAAGCACGGGGTGACCGAGACGTCGATCGAGGCGGTGCCAGGCGGCTACCGGATCACCGCCGAGCCGCACTCCCTGGACCTGCTCGGCTTCCGGGACCAGGTGCGCCGGGCGGTGCTCCTGTCGGACGACCCGGAGGCGGAGCTCTGCGCGCTCAAGGACGCGCTGTCGCTGTGGCAGGGCTCGCTGCTGGCCAACGTGCGCTCCGACGTGCTGCACCGGGACGAGGTGCCGCGCCTGGCCGAGGAACGGCTGCGCAGCGTGGAACGGGTCTGCGACCTGCTGCTGGGCCTGGGCCGCTACGGGGAGGCCCTCGTCGAACTGTGGACCGCTACGCGCGTATACCCCGGTCACGAGCGGCTCCACGAGCAGCTGATCGAGGCGCTCTACCGGACGGGGCGGCAGACCCAGGCCCTCGCGGAGTACCGCAGGGTCAAGGAGTTCCTGCTGGACGAGCTGGGCGTCGACCCCTCCCCGGCCCTCCAGCAGCTGGAGCTCGCGATCCTGCGCGGCGAGGACCCGGGGACGGCCGGCCGCCTCCGCCGGCTCCCCGGCGACGCGCAGCCGTCCGGTGCCGTGCCGCAACCGCCCGACGCCGACCGGCCGCGCGCCGTCGCCGTGCGGGTCGTCGAGGGCGAGGTGGTCGCGGGCCGCGCCCCGTCCGCCCCCGCCCCGTACCCGTCCGTCCCGGCCGTACCGGGAACGGCGGCCGTGGCCGTACCGGGAACCGCCGTACCGGAGCCGGTCGGGTCGGCGCTGCCGGAAGCGGTCGTGCCCGTGCCGGTGCCCGCCGTGCCGAACTTCACCGGGCGGGACGCCGAGACCGCCGCCATGACGGCCCGCCTCACCGCCCCCGACGCACCCGGCGAGGACGGCCGGCACCCGCTCGCCGTCCTGGTGTCCGGCGCGCCCGGCATCGGCAAGTCGGCCCTCGCCCAGCACGTCGCCCACCTGGTGCGGGACGCCTTCCCGGCCGGCCGGCTGCTCGTCCGGATGACCCGCCCGGACGGCGAACCCCGCACCGCCGCCGAACTCGCGGCCGAGGTCACGGCGGCCCTGCACCCCGGCCGGCCGGCCGGACGCGCCCTGCTCGTGCTCGACGACGTGGTGGACGCCGACCAGGTGCGCCCGCTGCTGCCCGCCGTCGCCCAGGCCCGGGGAGCGGTGATCGTGACCAGCCGGATGGGGCTCGCCGGACTCGTCGCCACGCACGGCGGCTGGGTGCACCGGCTCTCCGCGTTCACCGGACAGGAGTCGTACGCGCTGCTGCGGTCCGTGCTCGGCGCCGAACGCGTCGAGGCGGAACCGGAGGCCGCGCACCGGCTCGCCGCGCTGTGCGGCCACTTCCCGTTCGCGCTGCGCATCCTGACGGCCCGGCTGCTGACCCGGCCCGCACTGGGCCTCGGCGACGCCGTCGGCTGGCTGGCCGAGGACCCCCTCGCCCGGCTCGCCCTCACCGACTGCCCGGGGCTCTCCGTGACCGGCCTCCTGGACGGCGCGCTGAACCGGCTCGACCCGCGGCTCTCCGAGGCGTTCTCGCACCTCTCGGCGGTGCCCGGGGCCGCCTTCGCCGCCCGCGACGTCCCCGCCGTCACCGAGGCGGTGCTGGACCGGCTGGCCGACGCCGGACTGCTGGAGGACGGCCCGCCGGGCCCGTACCGCATCCATGAACTGCTCCGTGTCTACGTACGAAGAACCGACCAGGAACGCATCCGCCGCACAGAGAAGGTGTGACCCCATGGCCGAGAGTGCCGAGACTGCCGCAACCGCTGCGACCGGGACGTTCGACGCGCTCGCCGCGACCCGGCCCCGCATCCGCCGGGACGTGCTGTTCACCGAGACGCCCGGCGGCGTGCTCTTCCACAACGCCGACGGCGGATTCCACCTGGCCGGCCGCACCGCCTACCGCTTCGCCTCCCTCGTCGTCCCGCACCTGACCGGCCACCACCGGCTCGACGAACTGTGCGCCGGCTTCGGACCGGGACAGCGGGCGATGGCGGCCGAGCTGATCAGGACGCTGTACGAGCGGGAGTTCGCCCGCGACGTGCCCGCGGCCGCGGCCTCGGACGGGCCGGTCCCGGACGAGGTGGCGGAGCGGTTCGCGGCCCAGATCGCCTACCTCGACCACTACGCCGACGGGGCGCCGGAGCGCTTCGCCCGCTTCCGCGCCACCCGGGTCGCCGTGCTCGGCGACGACGGGGTCGCCCGGTGGTGCGCGCTGAGCCTGCTGCGCAACGGATGCGTACGGATCGGCACGACCACGCGGTTCGCCGAGGTGACGGACGAGGCGGAGCGGACGGCGGCCCGGGTGGACACCGTCGGGGCCGGGGCCGGGGCCGGCTGGGCGGACCTGGAGGGCTACGACGTCGTCGTGGTGACCGGCGCCGGTTCCGGGGCCCGCACCCACCGGCTGCTGGCCGCCGGCGTCCCCGAGGGCCGGACCCTGATCCCCGCCTGGCTGTTCGGCGAGCGGCTGCTGGTCGGCCCGCTCTCCACCGCCTCCTCCACCGGCTGCTGGTCCTGCGCCGTGCTGCGGCTGGGCGGCAACGTGTCCGCCGGACAGGCCGCCGAAATCTGGAGCGGGGCGGCGGGCGCCGCACCGGTGTCCGCGGACGAGGTGTCCGGCCCGGTCGCCGCGATGGTCGGCAACCTCCTCGGCTACGAGATCTTCCGCCTCACCACGGGGGCGCTGCCCGCCGAGACGGCCGGCCGGGTCCTCGTCCAGGACCTGGCCTCGCTCGACGTCGTGTCCGAGCCGGTCCAGCCGCACCCCCGCTGCCTGCACTGCACCGCCCCGGACCCGGACCCGGCGGCGCCGGAGCTGCCGGACGGCCTGGCGCTCCCGGTCACCCCGACCGTGGACACCGCCCGCGACGCGGAGTCCGTGGTCGAGGAGCTGAACCGGATCGGCGCGGCGCTGGTGCGCCCGTACACCGGGGTCTTCAACCGCTACGACGACGAGGGGCTGACCCAGACCCCGCTGAAGATCAGCCGGGTGGAGGTGGCGCTCGGCGCCGGGACGCGACGCCGGATCGCCGCCTTCGACGTGCACCACCTGGCGGGCGCGCGGACGCGGGCGCTGTACGCGGCGGCCACCGCGTACGTGGAGCACGTGGTGCCGCTCGGCACGGACGGGGGCGCGGCGGCGGACCGGGAGCTCGGCCCGGACGCGCTGACCACCGGCGGCGGGAGCGGTGTCCGGCCGGACGCCTGGACGGTCGCGACCTCGCTGACCGGCAAGGACCCGGTGCGGGTGCCGGTCGCGGCCGTACGGAGCTTCGGGGCGCACAACCGGGGCCGGGCCCATCTCGCGACGTCGGCGGGTTCGGGCGCGGGCGCGGACGCGCGGGAGGCGGCGGGCGTCGGTCTGATGTCGGCGCTGGCGCACGACGCGCTGCTGCGGGCGGTCCGGGGCACGACGGCGGTGGGCCCGGTGGCCGCCGACGACGACCCGGAGCTGGTGTTCCTGCTGAAGTCCGCGGCCAACCTGGACCTCGCCGTCGAGCTGCTGGACCTGGGGGAGGGGGCGCGCACCTCGGCCCAGGTGGTGCTGGCCCGGGAGACCGGGGGCGAGGGGCGCTGGGCGGTCGGCGCCGGGCTGTCCCGGCGGGAGGCGGCCTGCGCCGCGCTGCGGGACCTGCTCGGCCCGGTGCAGCTGGCGGCCGAGGACCCGGAAGCGGACGTCGACCGGGGCGACCCGCTGGTGCGCGACCTCGCCGCCGCGAGCATCGCGGTGACCGGCGCGGAGGTCCCGGCGGACGGGACGGCGACCACGTTCGCCGCCGTCCTCGACCGGCTCCGGGACGCCGGGCGCGACGCGCTGTACGTGCCCACCACCCCGGCCGACCTCGCCGCGGGCGGCATCAGCACCGCCCGGGTGCTGCTCACGACGGACGGCGAGGACGGCTCCGATGCCCGCTGAGTCCCCGGTCCGCGAGCACCGCGGGGAGCGCCGAGAACAGGCGGGGCCCGGCGCGCGGGCGGCGACCGGTACGCCGTCGGGGCGGAACGCCCCGTCGGTACCGGACGCGCCCCGGGCCGCGTCCGCGCGCACCCTCGCGGCGCTGCTCCGGGACGCGCTGGCCCACCACGGCACCCCGCCCCCGCTGGACGTCGCCCCGCTCGGCGTGCGCGACGCCTTCGCACCCGGTGCGGCCGACACGACCGGTGCGACCGGCGCCGGGGCCGCCGTGCCCGTCCGGTTCTACGGGCGGCACGTCGTCCTCGGTCCCTTCGCCCCGGCCGCGTCCCCCGGCGGCCCCGCCCGGCCCGCCTGCCCGCACTGCCTGGAACGGCGCTGGCAGGCGGTCCGCTCCGTCGCGCTGCGCGAGGCGCTGGAGCTCGGCTCGGGCACCCGGGCGGCCGGGGAGTCCCCCCACCTCACCCCGTTCGCCGCGCACGCCGTCGCCGGGGTCCTCGCCGCCCGGCTCGGCGGCGCGGGACCGGACACCGGCGCCCTGCCCGCCGTGCACCTGGTGGACCTGGAGACCCTGCTGGTGCGCCACTACCCGCTGGTCCCCGACCCGGAGTGCCCGCGCTGCGGGGTGACGGAACCGGACACCGCCGAGGCCGCCGAACTCACCCTGGGTCCCGCGCCCAAGCGCCGTCCCGGCGGTTTCCGGGTCCGGAACATCGAGGAGTACGAGCTGCCCCTGGAGCCGTACGCCAACCCGGTGTGCGGCTCGCTCGGCCCGTCCGTCGTCCAGGACGTCTCCTCCACCTCCACCTCCGCCACCATCGGCTGCTTCTCCATGCGGTCGGGGGAGTACCTGCGCGAGACCTTCTGGGGCGGCCACGCCGACACCTTCGCCGAGAGCATGCGCATCGGCGTCCTGGAGGGGCTGGAACGGTACGCGGGCATGCGCGCCCGGTCCCGCAGGGCCCGGACCAGGGACTCCCTGAACGCGCTGCGCGCCCGGGGCGAGCACGCGCTCGACCCGCGGGTGTGCGGGCTGTACTCGGAGGAGTTCCACCGCGCCAACCCCCGCGTCACCCCGTTCTCCCCGGACCGGGCGATCCCCTGGGTGCACGGCTGGTCCCTGCGCGACGGGCACGCCGTCCTGGTGCCCGAGGTCCTCACGTACTACCACGCGCCCGGCCTGGAGAACCGCTTCGTCCAGGAGAGCTCCAACGGCTGCGCCTCCGGGGGCTGCCTGGAGGAGGCCGTCTACTTCGGGCTGATGGAACTCGTCGAACGCGACGCGTTCCTGCTCGCCTGGTACGGGCGGGCCGCCCTGCCGGAGATCGACCCGCGCACCAGCCGCCGCCCGGCCACCCGGCACATGGTCGACCGGCTGGAGATGTACGGCTACGAGGCCCGCTTCTTCGACACCCGGATCTCCTTCCCGGTCCCGGTCGTCACGGGGGTCGCCGTGCGCCGCGACGGCGGCCTCGGCCTGATGTGCTTCGGCGCGGGCGCCGGGCTCGACCCGGAGGCCGCCCTGGCCGGGGCGCTGTGCGAGATCGCCACCGACGCGGTGAACCTGCGCCGCCGCACCGAGGACGACCTGGCCCGGCTGTCCGCCATGGCCGAGGACTTCCACCGCGTCGAGGCGCTGCACGACCACCCGCTGGCGTACGGCATCCCCGAAATGGGCCGCCACGCGAGCTTCCTGCTCGGCGAACCGGGGGCGCCGCGCCCGCCCCTGCGCTCCTTCGACGAGCTGTACGGGGACGGCTCGGTGCCGCCCGTCTCCGACGACCTGCGCGAGGACCTGACCCGGTGCGTGGACTCCGTCACCGCCGCCGGGTTCGACGTGATCGTCGTCGACCAGACCATGCCGGAGCAGCGCGGCCTCGGCCTGACCACGGTCGGCGTCATCGTGCCCGGACTGCTGCCGATCGACTTCGGCTGGACCCGGCAGCGCGCGCTCGGCATGGACCGGCTGCGCACCGCCCTGCGCGAGGCCGGACTGCGCGGGCACGACCTCGCCGACGCCGACCTCAACCCCGCCCCGCACCCCTTCCCGTGACCGACGCCGACCTCAGCCCCCGCCCCGCACCCCTTCCCGTGACCGAGGAGCCCGCCATGGGGTACGCCCATGAATACGCCGCCGCGATCCTCCACCGCGGCCGGGTCCCGATGGACCCCGCCGACTTCGTGCCGAACTGGCAGGACGGCCCGCGCAAGGCCAAGTTCTACCCCGGCACCGACAGCCTCCCGCTGCCCGACTGCGACTACCCGGCCGACGCGTCGCTCGGCCGGGGACTGGAGCAACGCGCGGACGGGCGGGCGGAGTTCGACCTCTCGCTGCTGTCCGGGATGCTCCGCGACTCCTACGGGCTGACCGGCCGCCGCCTGGGCGTCCAGGCCAACACCGACCTCAGCGCCCTGCCGCACTACCCGCTCGCCAACTGGTCCCGGGGCTCCGCGTCCGGCGGCGGCCTCTACCCGGTCGGCGTCCACTGGGTCTCCGGACCGAGCGGCCCCGTACCGCCGGGGGTGCACTACTACTCCACCCGGCACCACGCCATGCAGCGGCTGCTGACCGGCGACGTGTCGGGCGACGTGCGCGAGGCGCTCGGCGACGGGGCGCCGGGCCCGGACACCGACCAGTACCTGGTCCTCGGCATCAAGTACTGGCAGAACGCCTTCAAGTACAACAACTTCTCCTTCCACGCCGTGTCCATGGACCTCGGCGCCTGCGTGCAGACCTGGCGGATGTGGGCCGGTGCCCGCGGACTGTCCGTCGAACCCGCGCTCTGGTTCGACGAGGAACGGCTCGGCCGGCTCCTCGGCGTGGACACGCAGGAGGAGGGCATCTTCGCCGTCGTCCCGCTGAGGTGGGCCGGGGCCGCCGCCCGCCCCGCGTCCGCCGCACCGGTCTCCGTGCGCCACCGGGACCGCGAACGCTCGCGCACCGTCCTCTCCTTCGACGCGCTGCGCCGGATGCAGGCCGTCACCGCCGCCGGTGCCACCGACCGCCCCGACCCGGCGGCGCTCGCCCCGGCCGCCGCACACCCCGCCGACCCGGCCCGCGCCGAGGTGGCGCTCCCGCCCGCCCCGCCGCTCGACACCGACGTGCGCACCGCGCTGCGCGCCCGCCGCAGCAGCTTCGGCCGCTTCGACGCACAACACCCGATCGGCGCGGGGCAGTTGGCGGCCTGCCTGGCCGCCTCCGCGGCCGGTGCGCGGCTCGGCGGGGACACCGGGGGGCAGCGGCTGGCCAAGCTCTACGCCTTCGTCGGCCACGTCGAGGGCATCGAGCCCGGCGCGTACGAGTACGACCCCGACGCGCACACCCTGCGGCTGGTGAAGGCGGGCCGGCCGGGCGAGTTCCTGCAGAAGAACTACTTCCTGTCGAACTACAACCTGGAACAGGCGGCCGCGGTCCTGGTGCCCACCGTCCGCACCGACGCCGTCCTGGACGCCGTCGGGGACCGCGGCTACCGCCTGGTCAACGCCACCGTCGGGGCGATCGCCCAGACCGCCTACACCGCCGCGTCCGCCGTGGGCACCGGCTGCGGCGTGGCGCTCGGCTTCGACAACATCTCGTACATCGAGGAACTCTCGCTCGCCGGGACGGGCGAGGCACCGCTGCTGATCATGATGATCGGCAACGAGCGGCCCGCCCCGGCCGACTTCCGGTACGAGATCGCCTGAGGGCCTGTCACCCGCCAGGACCCGGGCGGCAGCCCGACGACCCGCGACCGGAACGAGAAGGGGAGACCCCGCATGACGCCGGACCACCCACCCACCGCCACCACCACCCGCTCCCGCTTCATGCTGCGGGTCGCCGGGCTGCCGGTCGAGAGCGTGCGGGCACTGCGCTGCCCGGACAGCCGCCGCTGGGCCGACGAGGTGCTGCACGCCACCGAGCGGTCGCGGGCCGACGGCGAACGGCTCGGCGACCTCGTCCACGGCCTCGTCGGCGGCACCGAGGACGAGGCGCTGCGCCGCACGCTCCTGAAACTGCGCCGGGACGTCTTCAACAACCGGCTGCCGTCGCCCGCCGCCGCCGACCGGTCCCTCGCCCTGGTGCGCGGCCTGGACGAGGAGACCGGCGAGGCGCTCGCGCACTGGCTGACCGACCGGCGCCGGCTGGAGGAGCACCGGGCGGCGGGCGAGGCCCTGCTCGCCGAGGAGACCCGGCGCGCCCGCGCCGCGCTGCGCGCGCTGGCGGCCGAGGAGCGGCTGCGCAAGGGGCTGCTGCTGGCGTCCCCGGTCCTGGACGCCCAGCTCGACGCGTACGCGGGAAGCACCGCGGACACGCCCCCGGACAAGAAGCGGCGCAAGATCGAGCGCTCGCTGCTCTCGTACCTCTACCGCACCGCGTGCAAGACCAGCCCGTTCTCCACGTTCACCGGCATCGTCCCCGGCACCTTCGCCGACGGGGCCGGGGACGGCGGGGACGGCGGGCTCGGGGTCCGGGTCGAGGACGACTGGGCGGGGCTGCTGCGGCTCAACGTCGCCGCCGTCGGCCGCCTCGCGGAGGCGGTGATCGCCGACCCGGTCCGCCGCGCCGATCTGCCGGTCGCCCCGGCCTCCGGCTGGAACCGCGACGACGACCGGGTCCGCTACGTGCGCCGCTGGGTCACCCAGGGCGACGAGGACACCGCCGTCACCTTCGACGCCGTGAAGGACCGGCTGTTCTTCCTGCGCCGCAGCGGCACCCTGGAACGCCTCCTCGGCCTGTTCGAGGAGCGCGGCACCCTGCGCCACGGGGAGCTGGCCGGCTGGCTCGCCGAGGACCAGGGCGCGGACGAGGAGGAGTGCGCCCACTACCTGCGGGCCCTCCTCGACCTCGGCATGGTCCAGGTCCCCTGCCTGCGCACCGAGGTCCACGACACCGACCCGCTGCGCGCCTTCCAGACCTCGCTGCGCGGCCTGGACCGGCCCTGGGCCGACCGGCTGGCCGACCGGCTGGAGGCCCCGGCGTCCTGCGTCGAACGGTTCGGCACCGCGACCCCGGACGAACGGCGTTCGCTGATGACCGAGCTGCGCACCGCGCTGCGCGCCGTCCAGGAGGAGGAACTCGGCACGGACCGGGCGCGGATACCGCAGACCCTGCTGTACGAGGACGTGGCGGCCGGGCGGCGCACCGAGCTGTCCGCCCCGGCCTGGGAGCGGCTGGCGGCCGGTCCGCTCGGCGCGGTGGAACGCGTACTGCCCGCCTTCGACCTGACGCTGCCGCAACGCGTCACGTTCAAGGGGTTCTTCCTCGCCCGGTACGGGCAGGGCGGGCGCTGCGACGACCTGCTGAAGCTGGTCCACGACTTCCACGAGGACTTCTTCGACCAGTACATGTCGTTCACCGCCAAGCGCACCGCGTTCGACGCGGACGGCAACTACGTACCGGAGGAGAACTGGCTCTCCCTGCCGCAGCTCAAGGCCCTCGACACGGCCCGGCGGACCTTCGTGGACCGGATGCGGGCCCTGTGGTCCGACTGGGAGAAAGCGGGCGGGGGCACGGCGGGCGGGGGCGACGACGAGATCCGGGTCGACGCCGAGGTGCTCGACGAGGTGGCCGCCGAACTGGCCTCGCTGGAAACGGAGTTCACCCCGCTCGCGCACCATGTGCAGATCGTGGACCGGCCCGCCGACCCGCTGGTCGTCCTCAACCGCTCCTACGGCGGCGTCTCCTTCCCGTTCAGCCGGTTCACGCACCTCTTCGACGGCCTGGACGGGCGGCTGCTCGCCGACACCGCCCGGCTGGTGCCCGAGGGCGCCGTCCTCGCCGAGGTCACCGGCGGGCCCGTCACCAGCAACCTCAACCTGCACGGCCGGCTCACCGAGTACGAGATCGTCTGCCCCGGCGAACGCGGCACCCTGCCCGAGGGCAACCGCATCCACCTGGACGACCTCCACCTCGTCCACGACCGGGACGCCGACCGGCTCGTGCTGCGCTCCACCCGGCTGGGCAAGGAGGTGGTTCCGGTCTACCTGGGCTACCTCGTCCCGCTCGCCCTGCCCGAACTGCCCCGCACCCTGCTGCTGCTCTCACCGACCTCCATGTCCCCGCTCAACGTGTGGGGCGGGGTGCCCGAGGGCGCGGCGGAGGGCGGGGTGACCCGCAGACCGCGGGTGCGGCACGGCAGCGTGGTCCTCGCCCGGCGCAGCTGGAGCGCCCCCGCCGCCGTGCTGCCGCTGCGCGGGCCCGGGACCGGGGACGACGCGTGGTTCCTGGGCTGGCACGCGTTCCGCCGCGCCCACCGCCTGCCGGACCGGGTCTTCGCCACCGTCGCCGACAGCGGCGCGCGCGGGGCGACCGGGGCCAAGCCGGGCTACGTCGACTTCGACAGCCCGCTCTCCCTGGCCGCGTTCGAGGCGCTGATCAAAACCGCGGAGGCCCGGGTCGTGTTCCGGGAGATGCTGCCCGACGAGGACGGACTGCACGCCGTCTCCGGCCGGGGCCGCCACGTCGCCGAACTCGCGGTGGAGACCGTCCCCGCCCGAAGGAGAGAGCAGTCATGACCTCAGCCCCCCTCGCCCCGGACACCGGGCGGACCGACCTGGCGGGAGCCTGGCAGGCCACCCACGTCTTCTACGCCGCCAACCCCCGGCCGATGCTCACCCACTGCATCCGCCCCCTGGTCGCGGAACTGGAGGCGGACGGCCTGCTCGCGGGCTACTTCTTCATCAACTACTGGCTGGAGGGCCCCCACGTCCGGCTGCGGATCAAGCCGTCGTCGCCCGCGGCCGAGGCGGAGGTACGGCGCCGCACCGAGGCCGCCCTCGACACGTTCCTGTCCGAACGGCCCGCGCTGTACGAGGTCGACTCCGGGTTCCTCAACGACTTCTACAACACCCTGTTCGACATCGAGTTCCCCGGCGCCGAACGCGGTCACTACACCGACGACCAGGGCCGGATGCGGCTGCGCCCCAACAACTCGCGCAGCGCGCAGCCGTACGAGCCGGAGTACGGCAAGTACGGCGGCCCGGCCGGGATCGAGCTCGCCGAGTGGCACTTCCGGCACTCCAGCGACCTCGTCATCGACGCCTTCCGGACGAAGAACCTCCATCTGCGGACCGTGCTGCTCGGCACCTCCGCCCAGCTGATGATGGTGATGGCCGCGGCCTTCCTGCCCGACCGGAAGGAACTCGCGGACTACCTCGACAGCTACTACGAGTTCTGGCACCGGGCCTTCCCCGGCACCGGCTTCATCGGCAGCGACGAGTACGACCGCAACTACGCCGCGATGGCCCCCGGCCTGGCCGAGCGCTTCACCCGGATCAGGGCCGCCGTGGCGGGCGAGGAGGGTGCGGCCCGGCTGCCCGGCTTCCTCGCCGGCTGGGCCGAGCACTGCGTGGAACTGCGCGAGCGGGCCGTCGGACTGGCGCTGGGGGGCGAGCTGACGTTCCGTTCCTGGGACGGCGAGCGCGACGAGACGGTCACCGACCCGGCCGCCGCCCTGCCGCTGCTGCTCTCCCCGTACATGCACATGACCAACAACCGGCTGCACGTGACGATCCGGGACGAGGCGTACCTCTCGCACGTGCTCGGCCGGGCCCTGCGGGAGCAGGCGTGAGCGCCGTCCCCGGCGCCGCCGCCGACGCCCTGGCCGAGTACCGGCCCGAGCTGCGGCCCCACGTCCTGCTCAGCGAGGCGCTGCTGCACGGCGCCGCGACGGTGCACCTGATCAAGGACACCGACAGCGGCAGCTCCTTCAAGGTCGGCCCCAAGGAGCACTTCCTCATCGCCAGGATGGACGGGGCGCGCAGCCTGCGGGAGATCGGCGAGGAGTACGCGCGGGAGTACGGGCGCAGGCTGGACGGCGCCCGCTGGCAGCAGATCCTGCGGATGCTCGGCGCCCGCGGCCTGCTGGCCGGCGCCCCGGCCGTGGCGCCCGCGACGGCCCCGCGGCCCGAGCCCGCAGAGCCGCCCCGCCGCGGGCTGCTGCGCGGCAGTGTCCGGCTGGTCGCCGACGCGGACGCCACCACCGCCCGGCTGCACCGCGCGGTCGGCTTCCTGCTGGCCCCCGGATGGCTGGTGCCCCTGCTGGCCCTGGTGGTCGCGATGGAGGCGGTCGTCGTCCTGAACGCCGGCCAACTCCTCGTGGACACCCGGGATTCGTTCGCCAATCCGGTGCTGCTGGTCGGCATCGCCACCCTGCTCTGGTTCAGTACCGCCCTGCACGAACTCGCCCACGGCGTCGTCGCCCGGCACCACGGCGGCACGGTGGCCGAAATCGGACTGCGCTGGCGGCTGCCCGTGATCATCATGTACTGCACCGTCGACAACTACCTCTACCTGGGTTCCCGTCGGCAGCGCATCGACACGGCGGTGGCGGGCGCGGTGATGAACCTGCTGTTCCTGCTCCCGTTCTGCGCCCTGTGGCTGTTCGCACCGCTGGACGCGGCCACGCTCGACGCGCTCGGCGCACTGCTGCTCCTGGGCAGCGTGCAGGCGTTCGCGATGCTGGTCCCCCTCCCGCCGCTGGACGGCTACCGGATCGTGAGCCAGCTGTGCGGGGCCACCGACCTGGCCGCCTCGACCGGCGCGTACCTGCGCCTGGCCGTCCGCCGCGACCCGGCGGCAGCCGCGTACCCGCGCCGGGCCCGGACCGTCTACCTCGCCTACGGGCTGGGCTCGGTGCTCGTGCTCGTACTGATCATCGGCACGGTCGTGGCCGCTGCCCACCACCTGCTGACCGTGTGACCACCCACCGCAAGGAGAAGCCATGACCCCCACCGCCCCGTCCACGTCCCCGGACAGCGGGACCGGCCCGGACGGCGGACCCCCGCCGCCGGCCGCCGTCGTCCTGGCGGACGTCCACAAGCGGTACGGCGACAAGCACGCCGTGAACGGGGTGTCCCTCACCGTGCCGCGCGGCGAGTTCTTCGGACTGCTCGGACCCAACGGGGCGGGCAAGACCACCCTCGTCGAGATCATGGAGGGGCAGCGCAGGGCCGACTCCGGGACCGTCACCGTCCTCGGTTCGAGCCCCTGGCCGCGCAACCCGGAACTGCTGCCCCGGCTCGGCGTGCAGACCCAGACCTCGGCGTTCTTCGTCCGCCTCACCGCCCGCGAGCACCTGTGCACCATGGCCGCCCTCTACCGCACGGACCGGGCGGCGGCCGAACGCGCGCTGGAGTCCGTCGGCCTCACGGAGCAGGGCGACACCCGGGTCGACGACCTCTCCGGCGGCCAGCGCCAGCGGCTCGCCATCGCCTCCGCGCTGGTCCACGAACCCGAACTGATCTTCCTGGACGAGCCGACCGCGGCCCTCGACCCGCAGGCCCGCCGGGCCCTGTGGCAGGTGCTGCGCGACCTCAAGGGCGCGGGCCGCACCATCATCTACACCACCCACCACCTCGACGAGGCCGAGGCGCTCTGCGACCGGGTCGCCATCATGGTCGAGGGCTCCGTCGCCGCCCTCGACAGCCCCGCCCGCCTGATCGCCGCGGCCGGCCCCACCACCCGGCTGGTGGTCCCCGCGGGCCGTCTGACCCCCGCCCGCGCCCAGGAGATCGAGGGCGTGGACCGCGTCACCGAGGAACCGGACGCGCTCGTCCTGGAAACCCTCGAATCGGGCAAGGTGCTGGCCGCCCTCGACGCCCTGGGCGGACTCCAGGGCGTGCAGACGCGCACCGCCAGCCTTGAGGACGTGTACCTCACGCTCACCGGCACCGGCACCCCGCAGCCGTGACGACCCGTCGGACCCACCCACTCCCGCAGCCGTAACGGCTCCGAACCCCCCGCACCACCAGCGATACGGAGACCCCCGATGAGCGCATACGCGGCGCTGAGCCAGGCCGGATACCGGGCCTACACGCGCGACAAGACCACCCTCTTCTTCACCTTCGCCTTCCCGCTCATCTTCCTGGTGGTCTTCGGACTGATCTTCCACGGACAGACCGTCGAGCAGAGCGGCAAGCCCTACATCAACTACATCGCCCCCGGCGTCCTGTCGTGGGGCGTCGGCAACGCCGCCGTGTTCGGCGTCGGCTTCGTCCTCATGCAGTGGCGGCGCGACGACATCCTGCGCCTCATCCGGATGACCCCGACCCCGGTCTCCGCCGTGCTCGCCTCCCGCTACGTCCTGGCACTGGGCATCGGCGCCGTGCAGTGCGTGCTCTTCGTCGCCGTGGCCATGCTGCCCTCGTTCGGCCTGGAACTGGACGGCCGCTGGCCGCTCGCCCTGCCCGTGCTGGTCCTCGGCATCACCGCGTTCCTCGCCCTGGGCGTCATCGTCGGCAGCTACGCGAAGACCCCCGAGGCCGTCGCCGCCGTCGCCAACTGCCTGATGATCCCGATGGCGTTCCTGTCCGGTTCGTTCTTCCCGCTGGACGCCATGCCGGACTGGATGCAGAACCTCTCCCGCGTCCTGCCGCTGCGCTACCTCAACGACGGGATATCCGGCGCCCTGACCGGCGACGGCACCACCGGGGACATCGGCCTGTCCTGCGCGGTGCTCGCCGGCTTCGCCCTCGTCCTGATCGCGATCGCGCTCAAGACCTTCCGCTGGAGCGACAAGTCATGACGACCGCCACCGCCGCCGCCCCGCCCGTGCGCGGCGAGAGCCCGCTGGAGGACGCCCGCACCGTCCTCCAGCACGCACTGACCGCCCGCCACGCCCGCTCGGCGGACCCCCGGCCCCTGCCCGTCCCGCTCGTCGTCCCGCTGGGCGCGGCCGACACCCTCGGCTTCGGCCGCCCCGACCCGTATGCCGCAGACCGCCCCGCCGCCGACGTCCAGCTCACCTCACGCGCCGTGCTGATCGGCCCCTGGGGCGGCGACCCGGACGCCGCGGCCTGCGGACAGTGTCTGGCCATGCGCTGGCAGCGGCTGCGCAGCCGCTCGGAGCGCGAGGCCCTGGAACTGGGCGGCGCCCCGCACGGCGCCACCCACTGGCCGGTCCTCACGGACTACGCGGTCGACGCCGTCTGGGCCACCTACCGCGCCGCGCTGGGCGGCGGCCACGACCTCCCCGACGCGACCCCCGCCGACCGCGCCCTGCCCCGGGTCACCCGGGTCGACCTGGTGACCCTCGCCACCGCGACGTTCCCGCTGCTGCCCGAACCGCTGTGCCCGGCCTGCGTCCAGGAGGTCCCCGACACCGCCGACGCGGCCCGCATGGTGCTGCGCCCCGCCCCCAAGCCCGACCCGGACGGCTACCGGCTGCGCCCGCTGTCCTCCTACCTGCTGCCGACCGCGGCCCTGGCCAACCCGGTGTGCGGAGCGCTGGGCTCGGACGTCTGGATCAACCCCACGTCCACCACCACGGCGCCGGTCGCCGGCACCCACTTCGTCCGCGGCTACGCCGGACTCAACGACGTCACCTGGAGCGGCCAGGCCAACGGCTACGACACCAGCCGGGTCCTGGCCCACCTGGAGGGCCTGGAACGGTACGCGGGCACCACCCGCAGACGCGGCACCTCGCCCGTCGTGGGCAGCTACCACGAACTGGCCGACCACGCCGTGGACCCCGCCGAGTGCGGGCTCTACGCCCCCGAGACCTACGCGAGCGACCCGATGGTCTCCCCGTTCGACCCGGACCGGCCCATCCCCTGGGTGTGGGGCCACTCCCTGCGCGACGACCGCCCGGTCCTGGTGCCCGCCCGGCTCGCCCACTACAGCGCCGGGGTCGAGGCCGACAACTTCGTCTTCGAGTGCTCCAACGGCTGCGCCACCGGCGGCAGTCTGGAGGAGGCGATCCTCTACGGGCTGCTGGAGATCGTCGAACGGGACGCCTTCCTCCTGGCCTGGTACGGCCGAACCCCGCTCACCGCGATCGACCTCGGCGCCTGCCGCTCCCCGGCCGTCCGCACGATGATCGACCGGGCCGCGCTGCACGGCTACGACGTCCACGCCCTCGACACCCGGATGGACCTGACCGTCCCCGTCGTCACGGCCCTCGCGGTGCGCCGGGACGGCGGGTACGGGACGCTGTCGTTCGCCGCCGCCGCCGGATTCGACCCGGAGGACACCGTCGAGTCCGCCCTGTCCGAAGTCCTCACCTACATCCCGCACCTGCCCTACCAGGTCGCCGAACGCCATGACGAACTCGTCGCGATGGAACGGGACTTCACCCTCGTGCGGCAGCTGAAGGACCACGCCCAGCTGCACGGCCTGCCCGCGATGGCCGAGCACGCGCGGGAGTACCTGAACCCCGTCGCCGTCCGCTCCCCGGCCGACACCTTCGCCGACTGGGAACCGCTGCGCCCCCGCACCGGGGACCTGCTGGACGACCTGAACCTCCTGGTCGGCCGGATCGCCGCCGCCGGGCACGACGTCGTCGCGGTCGACCAGACCACCCCCGAACAGCGCCGGATGGGCCTGCACACCGTCGCCGCCGTCGTCCCCGGCCTGCTTCCGCTGGACTTCGGCTGGACCCGGCAGCGGGCCCTGCTGATGCCCCGGCTGCGCACCGCCCTGCGGACCTCGGGACGGCGGGCGGACGACCTCCCGGAGTCCGCGGTCAAGCGCGTCCCGCACCCCTTCCCGTGAGGACCGCCGCGGACCTTCCCGCAGCGGCCCCCGCGTCCCTTCCCGGGACGCCCGCGGGCCCCCTTTGCGCCGTCGGCGCGAAGAGGGCCCGCGTACCCGCGTGTGCGACCGGATCAGGCGCAGCAGGAGGTGGTGCTGGTGGTGCTGGAGCAGGTCGACGTCGAGGAGCAGGACGTCGAACCGGCGAGCACGACCTCGGCCGCGTCCGAGTAGTCCGAGATCTCGAAGGTCTCCGACTCCAGCTCCAGGATCTCGTCGGCGAGGGTGGCGAGCTCGGTCTTCGGGGCCATGGTGTTCTCCCTTGGCTCACGGGGATCGGCCGGCCGATCCGGCACTGTTCCCCTGCGGTGCTGCCATTGCAGCGGGGACCGCTGTCAGATCGGCCGCGCTTTCGCTGTCAGATCGCTGGCACCCCGTGACAGCGGAACGCCGAACTCCTGAAACCGGACCGGCGCAGGCTCATGACAGGACCCAGTGCTCCCCCCGGCACCGGACCGCGTGCTCCGCCCGGCACCGGACCGCCCCAGCGGAACGAGGTGAGATGGCATGACGACGAAGGAGAACCCCGCTCCACCCCAGCCCCCGCCGCCGGTACCGGCCCCGGCCGTCGCCCGGACGGTCCTGCGCCCCGCGCTGGAGCTGTACCTCGACGTGCACGCCCACCCGGAGCTCTCCGGGGCGGAGGCCCGCACCGCCGACCGGTTCGCCGCCCGGCTGGAGGCGAGCGGCTGCACGGTCACCCGGAAGGTCGGCGGCGGCCACGGACTCGTGGGCGTGCTGCGCAACGGGCCCGGTCCGACCGTGCTGCTGCGCACCGAACTCGACGCGCTGCCGGTCACCGAACGCACCGGCCTCGCCTACGCGAGCACCGTGCCCGGCGTCATGCACGCCTGCGGCCACGACCTCCATCTCGCCGCGGTCGCCGGGGCGGTGGACGAACTCTCCCGGACGCGCGCGGAGTGGAGCGGCACGGTCCTGGTCGTGGGCCAGCCCGCCGAGGAGACCCTGAACGGGGCGCGGGAGATGCTCGCGGACGGGCTGTACGAGCGGTTCGGCACCCCGGACGTGGCCCTCGCCCAGCACACCTCGCCCGCCCCCGCCGGCACCCTCGCGCACGCCGCGGACTTCCGCGCCCCCCTGATGGCGGCCGGTGCGGCGGTGGACATCACCCTGTACGGGCGGGGCGGCCACGCGGGCACCCCGCACCTGGCCGTCGACCCGATTCCGGCGGCGGCGGCCACCGTCCTGCGACTCCAGTCCGTCGTCTCGCGGGAGACGGCCCCGGCCGAACAGGCGGTGCTGGGCGTCGGGATGCTGCGGGCCGGGGAGCGCGGCAACGTGATCCCGGAGACGGCCGAACTGTCCCTGTGCATGCGGGCGTCGTCCGACCGGGCGCTCGACCGGATGACGGCCGCGGTGCGCCGGATCGTGGCGGGCGAGAGCGCGGCGTCCGGCTGCCCGAGGGAACCGGACCTGGTCGTCACCGCGCGCTCGCCCGCCCTGCGCACCGACGCCGCCGTCACCGCGGGGGTGCGCCGGGCGCACGTGGCGCTGTTCGGCCCGGAACGGGTGACGGACTGCGAACCCCTGACGGCCACCGAGGACTTCTCGTGGTTCGGCGCCCCGTCCGGTGTTCCGTCCGACGCTGCGTCCGGTGTTCCGTCCGACGCTGCGTCCGGCGCCCCGGAAGGTTTCCCGCCCGGCTTCCCGGCGGTGGCTACGGTGTACTGGCTGCTCGGCGCGACCGGGGTCCGGCAGTGGCGTGCAGCCCGTGCCGGCGGGCCGCCCGTACCGCCCAACCACGCACCGGAGTTCGCCCCGGACGTGCGCACCGCGCTGCCGACCGGGATCGCGGCGATGGCCTCGGCCGCCCGGCACGTGCTGAACCCGGAAGGGAACGCGCCATGACCTGCTTCGACCGGAAGACCGCCCACGCCGCCGGCCCCGGGCGCGTCGCGGGCCACCCCGCCGACCACGCCACCGGTCACGTCGACGTGATCACCGTCCGCCGGGACAGCACCGCCCCGACCGGGGAGACCACCGTCGTACGCCTGCTGAGCCTGCTCCCCGCCCACTGGGCCTGCACCCCGCACTCCGTGGGATCCGACCGGATCGCCCTGCGCATCGGCCTGACCCGCACCGTGGACCGGCCGACGGTCCACCGCGCGGTCTCCGGCGCCCTCGCCGACCGGGCGCTGGAGGGCTGGACGGAGGAGCGGTGACGGCGGGGGCGGGCTCGGGGCGGGGCCGTCCGCAGCCGCCCCGCCCGCCGCGTCCGGCGATCAGATCCAGCCGCGTTCCCGGGCCAGCAGGGCCGCCTGGGCCCGGCTCGCCGCGCCGAGCTTCTGCATCAGGTCGGCGACGTAGCGCCGGTAGGTCCGCACCGACAGGCCCAGCTCCCGGGCGCCCGCCTCGTCCTTGCCCACGGTGCACATGGACACCAGCACCCGGCGCTCGGTGTCCGACAGGCGGTCGTCGCCCGCCCCGGCCTCCTCGGCGTCCGCCTTCGACAGGTCCTCGGCCTGGTCCCAGATCTTCTCGAAGAGGGCGATGATGTTGGAGACCAGCCCGCTGCGGTGGGCGAGCAGCGCGCCGCGCGAGGTGTCGTGCGGGTCCAGCGGGACCAGCGCGGCCCTGCGGTCGTACACCAGCAGCCGCTCGGCGGTGTGCGCCGTCACCCGGATCGCGGCCCCGTGCTCGACGAGCTCGCGCAGGTATGCGGCGGTTGCCGCATCCTGCAACGCGGCCCGGGCGACGACGTTCCGGATGCGCACACCGCGCCGCAGGCACCGCAGATCCAGCGGGCGGGAGCGGGCGATGTTCTCCGGCGACAGCTTCGTGTACGGCTCCACGGAGAGGATCTCGTCCCGGGCGAAGAAGGCGAGATCGTCGATCCGGTCGCGGATCCGGTCGAGCCCCTCCAGCTGTTCGATGCCCGGCGGGGAGGGTCTGCGGGCCCCCTGCTCCGCGCGTAGACCGTCGACGACGTGCCGGGAACAGGTGACGCGCTGGAGCTCCTGGTGCAGGGCGTGCAGCCGCAGATCGGTCAGCCGGGTCAGCGCGACTTCCGGATCCGTCGGGAAAATGCGCTGGTCAGGGCCTTCCGTGTGGATCAGCCCGAGGTCATGGAGCCGCTCGACGCACGCGCGGGCCGCCTCGGGGGCGGTGTGCAGCAGGAGATGCAGGTCGTCGGCGCAGGTGCCGGGGTTGCGCAGGAAGTGCCGGTAGAGCTCCTCCTCGGCCTCCGCGACCCCGAACACGGACATCTCGTTGTCGCCCACGCGCGCCCCCGCTGACTGATCCGTGCATGGCCGTACACCTCTGGAGGTCACCCGCGGGTGCTGGTCGACGGCTGCTCTGCTCACCGGCTGTGGAATCTTCGGCCAAAGCGTAGACGCTGGGGCCGCTCCTGTGAGGATCCCGGACGCAACTGTGTGGGATGTGGAGATGAACGGTGCGTGGCCCACGACGAGCGGCCCCGGACGTGCGCCGGACGGTAACCGGGGCCCCGCGCACGGGGGAGCGGCACCGGCCGACGACACCCCGACGCCCCGCCGGATTCACCGCCCCGCCGGATTCGCCGCCCCCACGGCCCGACGGATACCGGCCGCCCGCCCGTTCCGACGGACCGGCCGTCGGCCCTTCCCGCCCGGGACGGCTCGTTCCCGGGCCCGGTGACGGGAGCCTTGCCCGAGGAACGGGTGTCATCCGGCGTTCCGGGCCCTCAACAGTACGATCCCGGTGGCCACGACTCCGAGAGCGACCACTGCCAGCACGATGGTCGCAGTGCGCAGCCTCCTCTCGAGGGCTCGGGCGTGAGTACGGCGGATCCTCCGGGTGGGCGTGGGATCCCACCGCTGCTGATCCGCGTCCCACCCGGTCACGGCAGCATTCCGGTGATCGCAGCGGCGGCCACCGCCGCTGCCGTCTGCCCGCCCACGGACCCGGCGGCCCGGCCCGCGAGTACGGCGATTCTCCGGAGCAGTCCTTCTTCGACTCCGCCGCCGGCCCGGATCTCCTCCTCGGCCCGAGCGGCCTCCGTGCGCAGCTCGCCCGTTTCGCCGCGCAGCAGCGTCAGCGCCTCGATCAGCCGAGGTGTCGCCTCGATGAACCGTTCCGACCGGCTGATGGCCTGTGCGTCCGGACCCGAAGCCGCCGCGCCACCAGTCATCCGGCCGATGGAGATGCCACCCGGAAGCGGTGCCGCCACCGGCGGCGGCGAGGGGGTGGCACCGTGGGCGCCGAGCGTCCTGCCGGAATCGTCGGCCGTCGCCCGCGTCCCCGCGGCGACGGCGCCCCCGGCGAACTCGCCGATGACGATGGAGCCCGGCGGTTCCGGGGGCGCTGCGGGCATGTCGGTGCCGGGACCCTCGTCCTCGTCCTCGTTCGTTCCTGCGCTCATTTCCGGTCTCCTTCCGTCGTGCCGGTCGTAGGGGGCGGACACGTCATCGGCCTTGCGGCGAGGCCGGTGACCTCCGCCGCGACTGGCGGCCGATGTTTCTCGCGGTGGCGCCACGACCGGTCGCCACCGCGCCCCCCTGCATGGAGCTGATGTAGACCCCGCCGCTGTTCACCTGGACCACCTGCTGCTTCAGTTCTTTTGTGTCATAGCCCTTCTTGTCCAGCAGTTGGAGAAGGCCGGTGCCGATACGCTCCTGGAGCGTCCTGAGATAGCGTTCGGCGTCCATCGCCTGGAACGGCGACAGAGTCTGCTGCGAGGCCATCTCGCGCACCGATGTCCGAGGCCCGTTGGAGGGCGTCACCTCGAGTGGGTCATGGCGCTTGAACCGTCCTTTTGCCCGGACCGCGCAACTACGTGCCGAATCCGCGGCGGAGAAGACCGCCGCCAACGAGGCCGCCGGGGCCGCCAGCAGGGTCTGCACCGCCGAAACCAACGACAGATCGCGATCCCGCTCGATGATGTCGTCGAGAAGCCTGAACTTCGGCTTCAGCGGGGCCAGGACATGGGGGGCGACCTCCAGCGCCAGCAGCTCACCCTGCGTATGCACGCGGACCAGGACGGAGACCACCATCTGTGAGTCCCACGCGCTCAGCCGGACACGCAGGAAGTGCCGCCTCGCCTCGCCGCCCTCCCCGGCCGACGCGACCAGATGTGCGGTCGTCGTGGCTTCCCGGTGATCGATCCGGTGTCTCGGCGGGCCTGCGGGCAGACAGACCATCTCGTCGATCTCCACCTCCCCGAGCCGGTCCCGGCTCCGCGTGGCCCCGGTGGTCCGGGCCAGATCGGCCACCTTCTGCCGTATCGCGTCCAGCGCCTCCGGGGTGGTGACAGGATCGGAGACGACGGTCCCCGGCTTGGGTTCCAGGTCCATCACCAGCGACCACGACTCGGTGAACTGCCCCTGACCGGCGAACGGGTGGTCCAGGTCGTACAGGGCGATCCGCGAGTGCTGTTCCTGCCGGATGGCCTCACCGATGCTCTGCAGCCGCGCGGACCCGGTCACCTCCTCCCGGGGCTGTTGCCCGAAGGTTTCCTCGTCGAACCGCTCGCGCAGCACCTTCCCGACAGCACGGCGATGGGCCCGCACGGGAACGGACAGCAACAGCGGGAACACCACCGCCGCCCAGTTCGCGGAGTTGTTCCACACGGCGGTGACGGCCGCCCACCAGTAGGCGGTCAGCAGGACCCCGGGTATGAACAGAGTGTGCATGAGCACCCCCCGATTCCCGAGCGGCAGGCTGCTTCCGGTGTGCGCGTCGAAACGGCGGGAAAGGGCCTGTACCAGCCACATCAGCACACTCACGACGGAGTAGGCCAGCACCCAGGTGCCCTTGCCCGGCTCGAGGGAGTCGAAGAGGTCGGGCATGAATTCCGGACACAGCTGAACGAAATTCACCAGGCGCTCAGGGCCATCCTCCGGGGCGGTCAGGTCGTAGGCCCTGGCGAGGCTCCAATCGGTCATCCAGCCGAATTTTCCGCCGCCCAGGTCCACCACCAGGAAGAGCACCCACAGGAACGCGACGCGGCGGCCGGCCCGGAGTCCGAGTCTGCCGGCGCGTAACGCGTGGGCCAGTACCGTCTCCACATCGACATCGGCCGACGGTGCCACCGCCCGCTCGTCGTGCTCGACCAGTTCCTTCACGACGCGGTGCCGGAAAAACGGCTGAAGATAGACGCCTGCACAGAGCAGCCGGGTGATTTCCGAACGGGCACGCTTGCCATGGGGCGAGAGCGGTGGAACTTCTCCGGAATCCGGCTGGGACGGAACCGTCAACGTGCCTCGTTCCTTTCCTGATGTCGCAGATCACGGCTCTTCCATTGCTGTTCCGCCGCCTCTGCGAGCCGCGCGGACGGGGTGGCGGGAGCACAGACTTCAGGGGATCTGTTCGCATGGTGCCCGGTATTCACGGCAGTACGTGACCGGCGTTGGGGAATTCGGTCACCCGGTCTGCCGCACGCCCCGTTGCCGCGCCCGCGCCGGGAAGTCCACGGGCGCGGTTGTCGCACCGGCGTCGTACGCTGGACTCCCCCGGCCCGTGAGACGTGTCGGGCCCTTCGCGTTGCCCCTCGCGCGGCCCTGGCAGCAGCCGGCTGTCGGGATCCGCCCTCGTTCCCGGACGGAAGCCCTTCATGAGTCTGCACGGTCTGCTGGATGTCGTCGTACGTGACCCGGCACTCTCCGAAGCGGTGGAGGCCGCCGGCGACGGCCACCGGATGCATGTGGACCTCGTCGGCCCGCCCGCCGCCCGCCCCTTCGCCGTCGCCGCGCTGGCCCGCGGGACCGGGCGCACCGTGCTCGCCGTCACCGCGACCGGCCGGGAGGCCGAGGACCTGGCCGCCGCGCTGCGCACCCTGCTGCCGCCGGACACGGTCGCGGAGTTCCCGTCCTGGGAGACCCTGCCGCACGAGCGGCTCTCGCCCCGCTCGGACACCGTGGGCCGCCGCCTCGCCGTGCTGCGGCGCCTGGCGCACCCGAGGGAGGACGACCCGGAGACCGGGCCGGTCTCCGTCGTCGTCGCCCCCGTCCGTTCCGTGCTCCAGCCGCAGGTCAAGGGGCTCGGCGACCTGGAGCCGGTGTCGCTGCGCATCGGGCAGGCCGCCGACCTCGGCAAGACGGTCGAGGCACTCTCGGCCGCGGCGTACGCCCGGGTCGAACTGGTCGAGAAGCGCGGCGAGTTCGCCGTGCGCGGCGGCATCCTGGACGTCTTCCCGCCGACCGAGGAACACCCCCTGCGGGTGGAGTTCTGGGGCGACGACGTCGAGGAGATCCGCTACTTCAAGATCGCCGACCAGCGGTCGCTGGAGATCGCCGAACACGGGCTGTGGGCCCCGCCCTGCCGCGAGCTGCTGCTCACCGACGAGGTGCGGGAGCGGGCCGCCGGACTCGCCGAGGCCCACCCCGAACTGGGCGAACTCCTCAACAAGATCGCCGAGGGAATCGCGGTGGAGGGCATGGAGTCCCTCGCCCCGGTCCTCGTCGACGACATGGAGCTGCTGCTCGACGTGCTGCCGAAGGGCTCGATGGCGCTGGTCTGCGACCCGGAGCGGGTCCGCACCCGGGCGGCCGACCTGGTCGCCACCAGCCAGGAGTTCCTCCAGGCGTCCTGGGCCGCCACCGCGGGCGGGGGACAGGCCCCGATCGACGTCGGCGCGGCTTCCCTGTGGGGCATCGCGGACGTCCGGGACCGGGCCCGCGAGCTGGGGATGATGTGGTGGTCGGTCTCCCCGTTCGCGGCCGACGCCGCCGACGAGGAGGACGACACGCTCACGTTCGGCATGCACGCCCCGGAGGCGTACCGCGGCGACACCGCCCGCGCGTTCGCCGACACCAAGGGCTGGATCGCCGACGGCTGGCGCACGGTGTACGTCACCGAGGGTCAGGGCCTGGCCTCCCGCACCGTCGAGGTGCTGGGCGGCGAGGGCATCGCCGCCCGCCTCGACCCGGACCTGGCGGAGGTCTCCCCGTCCGTCGTCCACGTCTCCTGCGGCGCGATCGACCACGGCTTCGTCGACCCGGCGCTGAGGCTCGCCGTCCTGACCGAGACGGACCTCACCGGCCAGCGCACCGCCACCAAGGACCTGGGCCGGATGCCGGCCCGCCGCCGCAAGACGATCGACCCGCTGACACTGGAGACCGGCGACTACATCGTCCACGAACAGCACGGCGTGGGCCGCTACATCGAGATGGTGCAGCGCACCGTGCAGGGCGCCACCCGCGAGTACCTCCTCGTGGAGTACGCCCCCGCCAAGCGCGGCCAGCCCGGCGACCGCCTGTACATCCCGACCGACCAGCTGGAGCAGGTCACCAAGTACGTCGGCGGCGAGGCACCCACCCTGCACCGGCTCGGCGGCGCCGACTGGACCAAGACCAAGGCGCGCGCCAAGAAGGCCGTCAAGGAGATCGCCGCCGACCTGATCAAGCTGTACTCGGCCCGTATGGCGGCCCCCGGCCACACCTTCGGCCCCGACACCCCCTGGCAGCGCGAACTGGAGGACGCCTTCCCGTACGCGGAGACGCCCGACCAGCTCTCCACCATCGCCGAGGTCAAGGAGGACATGGAGAAGTCCGTCCCGATGGACCGGCTGATCTGCGGCGACGTCGGCTACGGCAAGACGGAGATCGCGGTCCGGGCGGCGTTCAAGGCGGTCCAGGACGGCAAGCAGGTCGCCGTCCTCGTGCCCACCACCCTCCTGGTCCAGCAGCACTACGGCACGTTCACCGAGCGCTACTCCCAATTCCCGGTCAATGTACGGGCGTTGAGCCGCTTCCAGTCCGAGGCGGAGTCCAAGGCCACCCTCGAAGGGCTCCGCGAGGGCTCCGTCGACCTGGTCATCGGCACCCACCGCCTCTTCTCCTCCGAGACCAGGTTCAAGGACCTGGGCCTGGTCATCGTCGACGAGGAGCAGCGCTTCGGCGTCGAGCACAAGGAGCAGCTGAAGAAGCTCCGCGCCAACGTGGACGTCCTCACCATGTCCGCGACGCCCATCCCCCGTACGCTCGAAATGGCCGTGACCGGCATCCGCGAGATGTCGACGATCACCACCCCGCCCGAGGAGCGCCACCCGGTCCTCACCTTCGTCGGCCCGTACGAGGAGAAGCAGATCGGCGCGGCCATCCGCCGCGAACTGCTCCGCGAGGGCCAGGCGTTCTACATCCACAACCGGGTCGAGTCGATCGACCGCGCCGCCGCCCGCCTCCGCGAGATCGTCCCGGAGGCCCGGATCGCGACGGCCCACGGCCAGATGTCCGAACAAGCCCTGGAACAGGTGGTGGTGGACTTCTGGGAGAAGAAGTTCGACGTCCTGGTCTCCACGACGATCGTCGAGTCCGGCATCGACATCTCCAACGCCAACACCCTGATCGTGGAGCGCGGCGACAACTTCGGCCTCTCCCAGCTCCACCAGCTGCGCGGCCGGGTCGGCCGGGGCCGCGAGCGCGGCTACGCGTACTTCCTCTACCCGCCGGAGAAGCCGCTCACCGAGACCGCCCACGAACGCCTGGCCACGATCGCCCAGCACACCGAGATGGGCGCGGGCATGTACGTGGCGATGAAGGACCTGGAGATCCGCGGCGCCGGAAACCTCCTGGGCGGCGAGCAGTCCGGCCACATCGCGGGCGTCGGCTTCGACCTGTACGTCCGCATGGTGGGCGAGGCGGTCGCCGACTACCGGGCCTCCCTCGAAGGCGGAGTGGAGGAGGAACCGCCGCTGGAGGTCAAGATCGAGCTCCCGGTCGACGCCCACGTCCCGCACGACTACGCCCCCGGTGAGCGGCTGCGCCTCCAGGCGTACCGCGCCATCGCCTCCGCCAACACGGAGGACGACATCCGGGCCGTGCGGGAGGAGCTGACCGACCGCTACGGCAAGCTCCCCGAGCCGGTCGAGAACCTCCTCCTGGTCGCAGGCCTGCGCATGCTGGCCCGCGCCTGCGGGGTCGGCGAGATCGTGCTCCAGGGCCCGAACATCCGCTTCGCCCCGGTCGAGCTGCGCGAGTCGCAGGAGCTGCGCCTCAAGCGCCTCCACCCCAAGACGGTCATCAAGCCGGCCACCCACCAGATCCTCGTGCCCCGCCCCACCACGGGCCGGATCGGCGGGAAGCCGGTGGTGGGCCGCGAACTGCTGGCGTGGACGGGCGAGTTCCTCACGACGATCCTGGGCTCCTGACCCCGGCGCCCGGTCCCGGCCCCGTCGCACGCGCGCCGGGCACCGGGACCGGGCGCCCCGTCACCCCTGCTGCCGAAGGGCCGTACGCGCCCGGTCGGCGTCTATCACGATCGAGAACTCCTCGAACGCCACCCGCATGACGTCGTCGGGAGTGGGCCGCCGGCCCTCGGGGAGACGATGGGCGGCGAGCCGGGCCGCGCCGCGGGCCAGGATCGCCAGCCGCCGGTCCTCGTCCAGGGTGTCGTCCTGGAGCGCCGCCAGCACCAGCCGCCACAACATCAGCAAACGCTCCCGGCCGCGTGGGTGAGCGGGGCGAACAGACGCGCTCCGACGAGGCAGGCCGGGCCGCGCCCCCGGGGCCGCAGGGCCGGGCGCCCGCCCGGGAGCCCCGGCGCGGACAGCGGGCCGCCGCCCGCGGCCGCCACCGCCGCACGGGCCGCCCCGTGCGTGTACACGGAACGGAGGCGGCCGACGGCGCCGGCCACGACCGCGACGTCGCCGTCCCCCCGGTGGACGACACCGGGGTGCTGGGGCCAGAACGCCACCTGGTCGAGGAAGTCGGGGCCCACCCGGACGACGGTCGTACCGTTCGCCCCCCGGCCCGCGGCGATCCGGTCCACGGGCGGGGCGAACACCAGACGCGCACCGCGAACGGACCCGCGCGACCGCACCGCGACGGACCGGGGCAGGGGCGCCGCCACGACGACGATCGCCCCGGCCCGCAGCGCCCCGAAGTACAGGACGGGGAGAACGGGGTCGCCGCACACCGCGACCTCCACCCGGTCACCGGGACGCACCCCGTGCGCCAGCAGACCGCCGGCGACGCGGGCGCTGAGCTCGTCCAGGTCGAGCAGGGCCAGGACGGTCCCGTCGATCCGCAGTGCAGGCCGCCGGGGGTGGAGCCCGGCCGCATCGGTCAGGACACTGGCGAGATTGGTCACGTCATTCCGCTTTCATGCGCACACGTCGGTCTCAACATGGCGATCCTCACAGCCACCGGACGCCGCGCACCATGTCGACGCCTACAGCGACCTCTGTAGCAGACGACAATGACCTCGTCCCCGTTTCGCCCGTTGTGGGAAGACCGCGGTTCCGGCTGTTCTAGGCTCGCCCCGTGCCCACGACACCATCGCGCCTCCTGGTGGCCGAACTCGCCGAGGCCCTGACGCCCAGACTCGATTCCATCGCCTCGACCATGTCGCAACTCATCTACGAGAACATCGACTTCTACCGGTCCATGGTCGTGGGACCCGAGGACCTGCATGCCTCGATGCGGCTGAACGTCTCCTACGTCCTCAAACACCTCACCGACCACACCTCGGCGACGGTCGACCTGGTCGGCCCCACGGAGACCGGCCGCAAACGGGCCCTGCAGAACGCCCCGTTGCCGGAGGTCCTGCGCGCCTACCGGCTCGGCTTCCGGCACCTCTGGGAGCAACTCCTCGACGCCGCACGGGAAGCGGGCGGCGAGGCTCCCGGCGCCCTGCTGGACTCCGCCTCGCACATCTGGGAGCTGGCGGACGACTACTCGACGGCCCTCACCGACGCCTACCGCGAGACCTGCGCGGAACGGATGGTGGAGACGGACCGCAGGCGCTCCGCCCTGGTCTCCGAACTCATCGACGGGCCCTCGCTGAGCAGCGACACCGTGTGGGAGGTCGCGCGCATGCTCGACTTCCCCTTCCAGGGACGGTTCCTCGTCGTGGCGGCGGAGGTCCGGACCAGCGGCGAACCGCCCCTTCCGGGACTGGACCGGCGACTGCGCGCCCTCGACGTGGGCCACGCCTGGCGCGCACAGCCCGGCTCCGAGATCGGGGTGCTCTCCTGCCCGCCGCGGCAGTCGGTGGAGGAGATCCTCGCCGCCGTGCGCGCCGTCGCGACCAGCCGCGTGGGCGTCAGCCCGCTCTACGAACGGCTCGACCAGACGAGCCGCGCCCTGCGCTACGCCCAGGTCGCCGAACAGTCGCTCACCGCCGACAGCGCGGCGGTGCGCCAGCTCGACGACACCCCGCTGACCGAGCTGGTGATGAACAACCTGGAGACCACCCAGCGCGCCGTGCAGCGCATCCTCGGCGGGGTCCTCTCCCTGCCGGAGGAGGACCGCACCACCCTCCTGGCCACCGCCCGCGGCTGGCTGGAGGCCCATGGCTCGGCGGCCGAGGCGGGCCGCCGCCTGTTCTGCCACCAGAACACGGTCCGCTACCGCATGCACCGTCTGGAGGAGTTCCTGCGGGGCCCCCTGGACGACCCGAAGATCATCGCCGAACTGTCCATGGCCCTCGACGCCGTCGGCACCTTCCCCATGCTCCTGGAGAGCAACCAGCCCCACACCCAGCCCCCGGGCGCCCGTAGCGCGTGACGCCGCTTCAGGCCCCTCCCCGCCGGGCGCGGGACGGCGCGGACACCTTGAACGCGAGCCACACGGTCTTGCCGACGACATGATCGTCGACCCCGAAGCCGTCGGCGAGCTCGTTCACGATGCGTAACCCGCGCCCCGAGCAGGCCTCGGGGTCGGGGTGCCGGAGCACAGGTTGTCCGGGCCCGCTGTCGCGAACCTCCAGCCGCACCGACTCCTCGTCCCGGTGGAGACCGACGCGGAACTCGCGCCCGGGTGGCACGCCGTGGAGCAGCGCGTTGGTGGTGAGCTCCGAGACGCACAGCGCTATGTCCTCGATCAGGAAGTGGAGCTCCCACTCGACGAGGACGCCGGTGACGAAGTCGCGCGAAGCGCCGACAGAGGTGCGCCTGCGGGGAAGCGTCGCTGCTGCGACAGAGGCATGGCGACTCACCGCCTTGCTCACGGTCCGTGATGTGGCGACGACTGTACTGCTATTCGCGAAAAGCGGCAAGGTTTTCCTGTGGTGATGGGACGGGGGCGCTTACCGTGTGGTGCGACAGGTCGGCACGGGCATCGGCTGCGGAGGAGAAGGACATGGGAACGGGTGAATGGACCAGCACTTCGCTGCCGTATCTCGCCGCGCACTCCGGGATCCGGGGCGACGCGTGGGCCGCGGAGGCCGCGGCGGAAGGCCGCCGGGGTGGTCAGCGCATCGTTCGGGCCGGTGAGGTGGCCGCGTCGGCGGAGGTCGCCGGACTCCTGGGGGTTCCGTTCGGCGGACCGGTCGTCGCCCGCCGCAGGATCATGTATCTCGACGACGAGCCCTGCGAGTTGACGGATACGTACTACCCGCTGGACATCGCGGGCGGTACGGCCCTCGCCGGGACGGCGAAGATCAAGGGCGGTGCGATCAGGCTCCTGGCAGAGCTGGGCCACGTGGGCGCACGCGTGCGCGAGGACGTGACCGCGAGACCGGCGACCGATCACGAGTGCGAGCAACTGCGCCTGGCGGCCGGTGAACCCGTGCTGCAACTGACCCGCCTCACCCTCGACGGGACGGACCGGCCCATTCAGGCCGACGTGATGGCCATGCCCCCGCGACGTCAGAAGTTGCGGTACGAGATCAGGATCGGATGACCGTGCCCAGAACCGAAGCCGACGCCTCCGACCGCCGTTCGCTGCACGAGCGGATCGCGGCCGACATCAGGGACCGGATCCTGGGCGGCGACCTCGCTCCGGGCGCCGGCCTGCCCTCCACCGCACACCTCAAGGAGCGGTTCGACGCCTCGAACGCCACGATCCAGAAAGCCCTGCAACTGCTCAAGGACGAGCAACTGGTGATCGGCAGGGCGGGCGCCGCCGTGACGGTCCGCGAACACCGGCAGCGAACCGTCCGCCCGGCCTCGTACATGGCTCCGGCGGCCGAGGGCGAGCCGTACCGCTGGCTGACGGAGAACGCGAAGAACGGCCTCCGGGCCCGCGCCACTCTTCTGGAGGTCGCCGAGTGCGAGCCGCCCGCGGACGTGGCGGAGGCTCTCGGTCTCCAGGAGTCCGGGGCCGCGCTCCTGCGGCACCAACTCCTCACCATCGACGACGAACCGGCCGAGCTCGTCTCCTCGTACTACCCGCTGGAGATCGTGCGCGGCACGGCGATGACGGAACGCCGGAAGATCCCCGGAGGCGCCCCCACTCTGCTTGCCGAGCTGGGTTACCCACCGCGGCTCAGCGTGGACCGGGTCTCCGCGCGGGTCCCGACACAGGAGCAGTACCGGGCCCTGCGGCTGCCCGGTGACCTTCCGGTGCTCCGCACCCTGCGCGTCGTCCACAGTGACGGCGACCGGCCCGTCGAGGCGACCGTCATGGTCAAGGCGGGGCATCTGTACGAGCTGCAGTACGAGTTCACGGCCGGGTGAACGCGGCAGGAGGCAACGCAGGCGCGATCAGCCGGCGTTCTCCCGGACGTCCTGGACGTCCTGGACTTCTTGGGCTTCCTGGACCTCCCGGGCCACCCGTTCCAGCCGGGCGTGGTGGTTCTTCCACCAGGCCGGGTCGTGGGACGGCAGGCTGTCCTGGACCGGGGTGTAGCCGGTGGAGCCGTCGATGAGTTCCCGCACCACGTCGGCGTGGCCGGCATGGCGCTGGGTGTCGGAGATGACACGGATCAGGAGGTGGTGGAGCGTCACCTCCCGGCGCTCCTCGGGCCACCACGGGACGTGACCGGTCGCGTCGAGGTCGAGGGCCCCGATCGTGCTGTCGGAGTGCGCCCAGGCCCGGTGGTACAGCCCGACGACGTCCTCGCGGGACTCGTCCGCGGTGGCCCACATGTCCGCGTTGGGCTCCGCGTCCCGCGTATACCACCAGGACGGCGTCTCCCCGGTGAAGAACGGCCGCCCGAACGTGTCGCCGAAGTAGCCCAGCTCCACGCCCGCGAGGTGCTTGAGCAGCCCGAGCAGGTTCGTGCCCGTGGGGGTCAGCGGGCGGCGTATGTCGTACTCGGAGAGCCCGTCGAGCTTCCACACGAGGGCGTCGCGCCCCTGTTGCAGGTACTGGAGAAGGTCCGCTTTCGGGTTCGGCTCGATCATGCCGGGAAGTCTCGCACCCGGCACTGACAAGGGGGCCGCGGCCGGTGCCCCCGGAGTGGTGCAGGGTCAGTGCCGGATCAGGCCGCCGACCGGTACGGGGGCGACGTGGCCGGTCGCCGGGGTGGTGCGGGCCAGGGCGAGGCCGATGTCGACCAGGGACGACCGGCGCAGGCCGGTGACGTCGGGGAGCGGGGTCCAGGCCGACTCGACGGTGTCGCCGTTCGGTTCGGGGCGGAGCCGGCCGCCGGTGACGCGGACCCGGTAGAAGACGCCGACGTTCTGGTGGTCGGGACCACCGGGCACGGCGCGTTCGGCGGCGGGGATCAGCCGTGAGTCCACGCCCAGCAGGCGTTCGACCACCGCCTCGCAGCCGGTCTCCTCGGCGACCTCCCGGACCACCGCGTCGAACGGGTCCTCCCCGTGCTCGACCCTGCCGCCCGGAAGGGTCCAGGTCCGCGAGACGTGATGGGCGAGCAGCACCCGCCCCTCCTCGACACACACGGCGTACGCCGCCAGCCGGAAACTCATCCTCGTACCTCCCGCCGGACATTGTGCCGGGGCGGGGTGAGGGTGCCGGCCCGCCCCCGGTCCCGCCGGTGCGTTCAGGAGCTCTCTGGTGCGAACAGCAGCTCCGCGAGCGACCGGAAGACCGCCTCGGGGTCCTGCGTGCCCACCGCCCCGTCCAGGTTGCCGCTGAGCAGCAGCGTGGCGAAGCCGTGGGCCAGTGACCAGGCGGCCACGCCCGCGAGCCGGTCGTCGTCGCCGCGCCCGGTGGCGGGGAGGCCGGTGACGCCCGCGCGCAGTTCGGCCGAGGCCCGGTCCTTCGCGGCGAGGAGTTCGGGGTCGTCGGCACGGTGGAGGTCCGGCCGGAACATCACGTGGAAGTGCGCCGGGTGGTCGGCGGCGAAGCGTACGTACCGCACGCCCCGCTCCTTGAGGTCCGGGGCCGCGGCCAGTTCGTCGGCGAAGAGGGCGTAGCCCTCGGCGGCGATGGCGGTGAGCAGGCCCGTGCGGTCCTTGAAGTGGTGGGCGGGGGCCGCGTGGGAGACGCCGGCCCGGCGTGCCAGGTCGCGCAGGCTCAGTGCGCCCGGCCCCTCGGTGCGGATGACGTCGAGTGCGGCGGTGAGGACGGCTCGTCGCAGGTCGCCGTGGTGGTAGGCGCGCTCGCTGGTCATGTGCAGCAGATTACGCGGAATCTTGTCATTGACAAGTTCTGGGAGGGGGAGCACTCTGAGGATCTAGTCAGTGACAAGATCGATGACGTCGCGGAGGGCGGAGACATGTCCGAGGAGCTGGGCCGGGTACGGCGGATGTGGCACCTGCTGGAACCCCTGCACGCCGTCCTGTACTACGCGCCGGAAGCCGTCGAGGAGGTCGCCGCGCTCGGGTACCGCACCGATGAGCGGTGGCCCGGCTACTTCGCCTGGCGCGCGGCGCCGCTCGGGGCGGCCGGTGCGGGGCGGGTGGCCGACACGTTCCACAGCTTCAGTCCGGCGATGGTGGGCGAATACGTGCCCGCCGTCTGGTCCGTCGCCTCCCCGGACACGGTGCTCGCGGCCCGGACGCGGGCGGTCGACCGCAGCTGCCGGAAGGTGCTCGGGGACGCGGTCGCCGGACCGGGACCGGGCGAGGCCGCCGCGCTCGTGCGGCGCGTCGCGGAGGCCGCCGACACCGCCGGCCGGCCGCTCGCCGCGGCCAACGCCGCCCTGCCCCGGCCGGACGAGCCGCACCTCGCGCTCTGGTGGGCGGCCACGGTGCTGCGCGAGCACCGCGGCGACGGCCATGTCGCGGCGCTCGTGGAGGCGGGGCTCGACCCGGTCGAGTCGCTGGTCTCCTTCGCCGCCGTCGGCGCGGCGCGCCCGGAGGTGTTCGCGAGCCGGGGATGGAGCGGGGCGGAGTGGCGGGACGCCCGGCAACGGCTCGTGAAGCGTGGCCTGTTGGACGAGGACGGCACGGCGACCGAAGCGGGGCGGGCGCTGCATGTCGAGGTCGAGCGGCGTACGGACGAGGCGGCCGCGGCCCCGTGGCGGGTGCTCGGCGAGGGGGAGCGGGAGCGGCTCGTCGAACTGCTGGAGCCGCTCTGGGTGGCGGTGATCGGGTCCGGGACGCTGCCTTCCGAGACGACGCTGGGCATCGGGAAGGTGTGAGCGGCCGGAAGGTCGGACGGTGTGATTCCGGCCGCACCCCGGGCGTGGCGTGCTCATGAATGCCCGCGGGCGGGGAAGGCATCCTTACGATTTCATGATTCTGCTTTCTCCCCGTCAGGACGGCTTCACGTGATATCTCCCCGTGTGTACCGAGCGACCCTGCCCGCCCTCGGCGCGGTGGCGGCGCTGACCCTGGCCGGCTGCGATCTCGAACCGTCGTCCTCGGAGGAGGGCGGCCGGGCCGTCACCGGGTTCGGGGCCAGCCCGCTGGACAACGCCGACGGCACGAAGCCGGGGCTCGCGCCGCTCACGTCCGAGGCGGACCGCGCGGCCGGCCGGAAGATCATCGAGAAGGTGGCGACGAAGGGGCGGGGGCCGAAGACCGGGTACGCGCGCGAGGAGTTCGGCTACGCGTGGAAGGACTCGATCGACGGGCTGGCGCTCGCCAGGAACGGCTGCGACACCCGCAACGACCTCCTCGCCAGGGACGGCAAGGACGTGAAGCTCCGGTCCGGTTCGGACTGCGTGGTCGTGTCGATGACCCTCAAGGACCCGTACACCGGCTCGACCATCGACTGGACCAAGCAGCGGCCCACCAGGATCCAGATCGACCACGTCATGCCGCTCTCGTACGACTGGCAGATGGGGGCCTCGCACTGGGACCGGGACAAGCGGCAGCGGATCGCCAACGACCCGCTCAACCTCCTCCCGGTGGACGGCCCGGCCAACAGCGCCAAGCGGGATTCGGGGCCGGCGTCCTGGCTGCCGCCGTACAAGCCGGTCCGCTGCTCCTATGCGGTGCGGTTCGCGCAGGTCTCGCTGAAGTACGAACTGCCCGTCACCGCCGCCGACAAGAAGGCGATGCTGGAGCAGTGCGGCGGGTGAGCCGGAAGGGGTGAGCGGTGGCGGCCGGCCCGTGCTTCCGGCCAGGTCCACGGGCCGTGTCCGGGTGTCAGAGTCCCGCGCCGCCGGTCGCGTCGATCACCCGGCCGGTCACCCAGCGGGCGTCGTCGGAGGCGAGGAACGCCACGATGTCGGCGATGTCCTCGGGGCGGCCGACCCGGCCCAGTGCGGCGAGCGACGCGGCGTGCGCCTCGGCCTCCGCGTCGCCGCGCAGCCAGGCCGCGTTGACGTCGGTGTCGACGATGCCCGGGGCCACCGAATTGGCCGTGATGCCGCGCGGGCCGAGCTCCTTGGCCAGGTTGAGGGTGAAGGTGTCCAGGGCGCCCTTGGTCGAGGCGTAGGCGATGATCTCCGGCATGGCGATGCGGGCCGCGCCGCTGGAGATGTTGATGATCCGGCCGCCGTCGCGCAGCCGGTCCAGCCCCTCCCGCACGATGAAGAACGGCGCCCGGACGTTGACGGCGAACAGCTCGTCGAACGCCTCCTCGGTGAGTGACGCAAGATCCGAACTCCGGCCTATACCGGCGTTGTTGACGATGATGTCCACGCCGCCGCCGGGGACGTGCTCGGTGATCCCGGCGTCGAAGGCGGACCACAGGGCCTCCGCGTCGCCGTGCGCCCCCAGCTCCGCCCGGATCGCGAACGCCGCCCCGCCCCTCGCCCGGATGCCCGCCACGACCTCCTCGGCCGCCGCCGTCGCACGGGCGTGGGCGACGGCCACGACCGCTCCGTCCCGCCCGAGCCGTTCCGCGATGCCCCGGCCGATGCCCCTGCTGCCGCCGGTGACGAGTGCGACCTTGCCTTCGAGTGCGTGAGTGGTCATGGCTGTGCCCACTGCCCTTCCCTCCGGGAGCCCCATTTGTTGAGTGCTCGCTCAAAAATAAGCTAGCACGACTTCTTGAGCGGGCGTTCTAGAATGTGCGGCATGAGTGACGACGACGGCGGTGGCGGCACGGGCGGCGGTGGCGGCACGGGGAGTGGCCGCGGCGGCAGGGGTGGCGCGGCGCGTGGTCGTCCGCGCTCCTTCGACCGGGACGCGGCGCTCGCCGCGGCCACCCGGCTGTTCTGGGAACGGGGCTACGGGGCGACCTCGGTCGGTGAGTTGACCGAGGCGATGGGCATCAGGCCGGGCAGCCTCTACGCCGCCTTCGGGGACAAGCGGTCGCTCTTCGAGGAGTCGGTCCGGGCGTACGGGCAAAGCCCCGTCGGGGCGTTCATGGGCAACGCACTGGAGGAGGAGCCCACGGCGTACGGCGCGTTCGCGCGCATCCTGCGCGAGGCGGCGGAGATCTACTGCGACCCCTCCCATCCGGCGGGCTGCCTGACGATCACCGCCGCCACCAACATCGCCCCGCAGGACGCCGAGGTCGCCGCCTTTCTCCGCGACCTGCGCAACGCCAACATCACGGCCTGGGAGTCACGGCTGCGGGCGGCGCAGAGGGAGGGCGAGCTTCCGGCGTACGTCGATGTCCGGGTCCTGGCCGGCTACTTCGCGATGGTGATCCAGGGCATGTCGCAGCGGTCCCGGGACGGGGCGGGCCGGGCCGAACTCGCCGGGATCGCCGAACTGGCCCTGGCCGCGTGGCCCGGGGGAAGGCCGTCGGCGGGGGCTGTGGCCGGGGATGCGGCTGAGTCCCCCTCCTGAAGGGGGCTGTGGCCGTGCCGGGCGGACGGCGGACGCGCGGAACCCGCCCCGGGGCGGGGCGGGTTCCGGCGGTGCGGTTCACGGAGGAGGGCGGGTCAGGGCTTCGGCTGCCGCGCCGTGAACGGCTTGCCGAACTCCGAGAACTCGACCGTCACGGGGGCCGCGCCGTGCCCCGTGCCGTCGGGGCCGGGCGCGGCGCGCAGCTCCAGGAGGTAGGGGCGGCCGTCGGTGGCGATGCTCGCCGACCACTTCCGGCCGTCCGCCCCGCCGGTGACGGCCAGGGCGGGCGTACCGGAGGCGGGCTCGGAGGAGGGGCCCGCGGAGGCGGGTTCTTCATCGGGGGAGGGTGCGGTCACCCTTCCCTTGCGGGCCGTTCCGCTCGTCGGCGCGAGGAGGCCGAGGAACGTCTCCCGGTCGCAGTAGCGCTCGGCCGTCCTCGCCTGCCGGTCGCCGTCGGCGGGCTCCACCCAGCGGCCGGTGAGCCTCTCGACCTCGGCGTCCCCGCGCGGGCCCCGTGCGGTGGGGGCCGCCCGCAGCATCGCGGCGTCGGAGCGGGTGCGGACCGTGCCGCCCGTCCGGACCAGCTCCAGGGTGCCCGCCGCGCCCATGGAGAGCGTGACCGTGCACGCGCCCCTGACGTCCGTGGCGATATACGCCTCGACCGGGCCGTCGGGTGTCGTCGTCCGCACCATCATGCGCACCGCCTTGGCGGCCCGGGTCGCCGCGAGGGCCTTGTTGACGACCTCGGGGCCGGTCAGCCGCGCGTAGGGGGCGGCGGCTTCGGGCGCGTCGTCCGGGAGCATGTCGCAGGCCGTCGCGAGGACGAGGGCGGTCGCGGCGCTCAGGGCGGCCGCCGAGACACGGGCGGGAAGGCGCATGGTGGATCGGCTCCGGTCGGGGCGGGAGGGGACGGGTCCGGCGACGGGGAGCGAAGCCCCCGGGAGGGTCAGAGCTTCAGGTCCCACTGGGAGGCGTCGTACGTGAAGCCGGGGTTGACCTCGACCGTCAGGTTCTTGGCGTCGGCGGGGGCGTCGAAGGCGAACTGGACGGTGACCTTCTTGCCCGGCAGGACCGTGCCGCTGAAGCCCGCGCCGACCTTGTCGTCGAAGATCTGCTCGGCGTCCACGCCCTCCTTGCCGGCGCGGGCCGTGACGTTGACGAGCGCGGAGTCGAACTTCTCCTTGCCGGAGTTCTCGATGACGACGGCGACCCGGTATGCCTTGTTGCCCTTGGTGTGACCGGCGGCGTACTCGTCCGGGGCGTACGAGGTGGCGTCGCCGACCGTGACCGTCAGGTCGTCGTCGTACACGGCCGAGTCCCCGGCCTCCAGCGCCTCGGCGGTGTCCTTCTTCTCGCCCTTCCCGGCCGCGCCGCCGCCCTCGGCGGAATCCCCGCCGGGCTTCGGCTTCGCGGAGGCCGTGGTCTCCGAGAGCGCCTTGTCGATGTCGTTCACCGCGTCGTCCACGGCCTTGAACGTGATCACCGCTCCCACCACCGCGAGGATCAGCGAGACCAGTCCGAGGGCGGCGCCGAAGGTGGTCACGCCCTTGTTGGTGGCCTCGCCGCGCTTGGCCCGGCCCCGGCCCGCCAGGCCCAGGACCAGGGCGATGACGCCGAGGACGCCCGCCAGCCAGAACAGCAGCGGGATCAGTCCCGACACGGCGCCGATGACACCCAGTACGAGCGCGGCGATGCCCAGTCCGTTGCGGGCCGGGCGCACACCCGGCGTCTGGACCGGGCCGTACGGCTGCTGGGGCTGCGGGGACTGCGGCGACTGCGTGAACTGGGACATGGCTGTGCCCTCCGGCAAAAGCAGATGAGTGGTGAGCGGTTCCGTGCATCGCTCCGTTGCAGCGACGGGTCAATAACAGCAGAGCTTGTGAACCGAGTCAACACGATTCACGACGGAGGGGTTGATGCACGCTGTGAATCGGTGTCTCGTGGACAGGTCGGTATGCTCGCCGACAACGACGAACCGGCGCCGGGACCAGCGCCGGTACCGGGGCGAGCGCCAGGACCAGGGAGACAGCCAGTGCCGGAGAACGCGACAGAGGTGACCGCGGCGGGAATCGCACGGCTCGCCGGGGTGGGGCGTGCCGCAGTCAGCAACTGGCGCCGCCGCCACGCCGACTTCCCCAAGCCCGTCGGCGGCACCGAGACGAGTCCGTCCTTCGCCCTGTCCGAGGTCGAGCAATGGCTGCGCGACCAGGGAAAACTCGCCGAGGTGCCACTCCGTGAACGGGTCTGGCAGCAGCTCGCCGGGCACCCCGAGGGCCCCGTCCCCGCCCTCGTCCACGCGGGCTGCGTCCTGCTCCTGCTGCGGACCAGCCCCGCCGCCTGGCGGGAGATCGCCGCCGTGGCGGACGAGCCGATGGCCGGCGTGCTGTCCCTCGCCCTCGACGACCTCCTCACCACCCGCTTCGGACCGGCATCGGAGGCGGGGCGGGCCGTTCGCGCCCCCGGCCGCGCCGAGCTCCTCCCGTCCGTCCCGCTGCTCCGGGGCGTCGCGGAACTCGCCGCCGGGGGCGGGGCCCCGGAGACCTTCGAGTTCCTGCTCGGCCGCCAGCTGGACGCCAACCCGCGCCAGTACACGCTCACCCCGTCCGGCCTCGCCGGGCTGATGGCCGCCCTGGTGGGGGCGGGCGGGCAGTCCGCCCGCACCGTCCTCGACCCCGCCGCGGGCACCGGCGCCCTGCTGCGCGCCGTCACCGGGCCGACCGCCCTGTACGCCCAGGAGAGCGACCCCGACCTCGCCGCGCTCACCGCGCTGCGGCTGGCCCTGCACTCCGACACCGGCTGCGCGGTCGTGGCACGCACCGGCGACACCCTGCGCGCCGACGCCTTCCCGCGGCTCGCCGCCGACGCCGTGCTCTGCCACCCGCCGTTCAACGAACGGAACTGGGGCCACGACGAGCTCGCCTACGACCCGCGCTGGGAGTACGGCTTCCCGGCCCGTACCGAGTCCGAGCTCGCCTGGGTCCAGCACGCCCTGGCCCATCTGCGCGAGGGCGGCACCGCCGTGCTGCTGATGCCCCCGGCCGCCGCCTCGCGCCGCTCCGGCCGCCGCATCCGGGCCGATCTGCTGCGCCGCGGCGCCCTGCGCGCCGTCATCGCCCTCCCGGCGGGCGCCGCGCCCCCGTACGGCATCCCGCTCCACCTCTGGGTGCTCCGCAGGCCCGGCAACGGCCTGCACCCCTCGCCCGAGCTGCTGCTCGTCGACACCGCCGAGCCCGCCGAACCGGCCCCGGCGGGCGCGGTGTCCGCCGCCCCGTCCGGCGGTCGCGACCGGATCGACTGGCAGGCGGTGCACAGGGCCGTCCTCGACGCCTGGCGGTCGTTCGACGGCGTGGGCGACCCGGGCACCGGCACCAGTACCGAAGCGGACGCAGGCACAGGCACGGGAGCAGGCAGGGCCGTCCCGGTCATCGAACTCCTCGACGACGACGTGGACCTGGCCCCCGCCCGCCACCTGCCGCCCCCGGCCGCCGCGGGCGGCCCCGCCGAACTGGTCGGCGTACGACAGCGGCTGACCGAGACGCTCGGCCTCACCGGCACCCTCACCCCGCCCGCCGTGACCCTCTCCGCCCCGGCCCACTGGCCGCTCACCACCGTCGGCGAACTCGCCCGCGCCGGCGCCCTCCAGCTCCGTACCGGCGGCTCTGGCACCGGCCCGACGCCCGTCCTCACGGAGCACGACGTCCTCGGCGCCACCGCACCCTCGGGGAGCCTGCCCGTCGACGGCCCCCCGGAGGAGCCGGTCCTCGTCGAGGCCGGTGACGTCGTCGTCCCCGTGCTCGGCGGCGGTTCCGTCGCCCGCGTCGTCGACGGGGCGACCGCGGGCGCCGCGCTCGGCCGCAACCTCCAGCTGCTGCGCCCCGACCCGGCCGCGCTCGACCCGTGGTTCCTGGCCGGCTTCCTGCGCGGCACCGCCAACAACCGCCAGGCCAGCAGCTACGCCTCCACCGCCACCAGGCTGGACGCCCGCCGCCTCCAGCTGCCCCGGCTGCCACTGGCGGAACAGCGGCGCTACGGGGACCGGTTCCGGGCCCTGGCCGAGTTCGAGGACGCGCTCCGGCTGGCCGGCCGGCTCGGCGGACAGCTGATCCAGGGCATGTACGACGGGCTGACGGACGGCACGGTCCGCCCGGAGTGATCCGAAGCACAACGGTTCGGTACAACCCGGGGCGGACCGTCGTTGTCGCCCCTTACGCTCGGACCTGCGCGCGCGAGTGCGTGCGCGGATCTCCAACGACCAGGTCTCCAGGAGCAGCCATGTACGCCCCGGGTCATCCGCCGACGCCGCCTCGCCGGGTTCCCGGCAGGGCCTGGATCGTCTCGATGCGCGTGCTGTTCACCGCGCTCCCGGTGTGCTCGCTCGGGCTGCTGCTGTGGAGCCCGCTGCTCCGACTCGCGATCGTGCGCCGCCGGGCCCTCGACTGGTGGCTGACCGGGGCCGGGTTCGTGTTCGTGTGCGTGCTCCTGCCGATCCTCGGCAGGGAGGGCAGCGACGAGCCCACCACCACCGACGGCATCCTCATCGCGCTGCTCCTGATGGTGACGGCGGGCGCGATCGCGTACTACTTCGTGGGCGACATCCGGCACCACGACCGGCTGACGAAGCAGTACCCCGTGGGCGGGTACGCGGCGCCGGGGTACGCCTACGCGACCACGGTGCCGGCGGTGGGGACGCCGGGCCCGGCGCTCGCCCCGCATCCCGTGCAGTCACCGCCCCCGCCCGCCGCGCAGCAGCAGCCGCCGCAGCCGCAGCAACCACAGCCGTACGGGCCGCTGCGGCCGACCGGGCAGGACCCGAGGATCCCCCGGACCCCGGTGGCCCCGCAGCACCCGACGGTCGGGCGGGATCAGCCGGTGGGTCCGACCCGGCCCCGGGCACAGCCGACCCCGACCCCCCACCCCCAGCCGCAGCGCATCGACCAGGTCCGCGCCGAGCTGGACGAACTGAGCGACTACCTCCGCAAGGAGGAGGGGCGGTGAGCGGACGCCTCATCGGCGGGCGGTACCAGCTGGCGACCATCCTCGGCCAGGGCGGCATGGGCCAGGTCTGGACGGCCTACGACCAACGCCTGGACCGCCGTGTCGCGGTGAAGCTGCTCCGCCCCGACCGGGTCACCGGACCCGTCGCCGACGAGGCCGCGGACGAGCTGCGCCGCCGCTTCGTCCGCGAGTGCCGGGTCACCGCCCAGGTCGACCACCCGGGCCTGGTCACCGTCCACGACGCGGGCAGCGACGGCGAGGACCTGTTCCTCGTCATGCAGTACGTCGAGGGCGCGGACCTCGCCGACCACCTCGCCGAGCACGACCCGTACCCCTGGCAGTGGTCCGTCTCGGTCGCCGCCCAGCTCTGCGCCGTCCTGGGCGCCGTGCACGCGGTGCCGATCGTCCACCGCGACCTCAAGCCCCGCAACGTGATGGTCCGCCCGGACGGCACCGTCACCGTCCTCGACCTCGGCGTCGCCTCGGTCCTGGACACCGACACCACCCGCCTCACCCACACCGGTTCACCGATCGGCTCCCCGGCCTACATGGCCCCCGAGCAGGCGATGGGCGGCGCAGTCGGCCCGTACACCGACCTGTACGCGCTCGGCGTGCTCCTCCACGAACTGCTCAGCGGGGACGTGCCGTTCGCGGGCTCCACCGCCCTCGGCGTGCTGCACCGCCACCTCTACGAGCCGCCCGTCCCGGTCCGCCGGATCAGGCCGGACATCCCCGAGCCCCTCGAAGCGCTGGTGCTGCGGCTGCTGGCCAAGGACCCGCAGCACCGCCCGTCCGGCGCCCAGGAGGTGTACGAGCACCTCGCCCCGATGCTCCCCTCCTGGAACAACGCTTCCTGGAACACCACTTCCTGGAACGCCGGTTCCCGGGGCACCAGCGTTCCCGTCGGGCCGCTCGACCCGACCCGGCCCTTCCTGCGCCCGCATGCCCCGTGGCCCGACCGGGCCGCCGCCCCGCCCCCGCCACCGGCCCCGCCCGCCCCGGCGACCGGCCGGCCCGATGTGGCCGCCGCCGTCGACGACGTCAAGAAACTGCTCGGCGAGGGCCGCATCACCCAGGCCGTGGACATCCTCGGCTCGATCCTCCCGGTCGCGGCCGAACAGCACGGTGAGGACTCCGCCGTGGTCCGCATCCTGCGCAAGCAGTACGCGGCCACGCTGATGGACGACGGGCAGTACCGCCGCGCCCTGCCCGAGCTGCGCCGCCTCGCCGACGACCGCGCGGCCGAGGCGGGCCCGGCCGACGCGCAGACGCTCCAGTTCCGCCACGACGCCGCCCAGTGCCTGGAGCAGCTCGGCGAACCGGCCGCCGCGCTCGCGGAGTACCGCGCGGTCCTCCCGTACTACGAGAACCAGTACGTCACGGGCGGCGACCCGGCCCGCGCCTTTGAGATCCGCAACCGCATCGGCCATCTGCTGCTCGCGGTCGGCGACCACACGACGGCGCGCTCCCAGCTCCAGGCGCTGCTGTACGACACCGAGCGGGTCTACGGCCCGCACCACCCGCTGCCGGTGGAGATCCGCCGCCGGCTGGACCGTCAGGCGGAGGTCGGGGGCGGCTGAGCCGCGGGACGGACGCCGGACGATCCGCAGATGTCAGGAGGCGCGCACGGCCTCCGGCAGCCCGGCGCGCGACCCGGTACCGGCCTCCGCTTCCGCCTCCGCTCCCGTACCCGAGCCCGTACCCGTACCCGTACCCGGTCCCGTGCGCCGTCGGTACGCGAGCACCGCTCCGACAGCCACGAGCACGGCGAGCGAACCCGCCCCCGCCGTCAGGCCGGCCCGCAGGCCGGGAGGCCGGAACGTACAGCTGACGGTGGCGCCGTCGGCGGGCACCGGGACGGCGACCAGGCCCAGGTAGTCGTCGGCGGGCCGGCCCTGGCAGCGCCAGCCCGCGATCCGGGGCGCGGCGAGGACCACCGTTCCCGAGGAACCGGCCGGCAGTTTTGCCCGGATGCCGTCCGCGGTGACGTGCACGGCGCTCGCGCCGGTGCGCCGCAGCTCCGCGACGGCGGAGGCCAGCCGGGGCCGGTCCAGGCAGCCGACCGCTCCGTGCGGCACGGTCCCCGCGCGCGTGGGGACCAGCGTCACCCGCACCGCCCCGTCCCCGCCCACCGTGCCCAGGCGCTGCACCGGGGCGCGCTTGGCCGGCAGCTTCCCCCTGAACCAGACCTCCTCCGAACCGTCTCCGGACCGCGCCGTGCCCAGCCGTGCCGAGCCGAACAGGCCGGGCGCCCACAGATACGCCTCCGTGCCCGCCGGACAGGTGGCGGTCAGCGTGTACGTCCCGCGCTCCACCCCGTAGTCGTCCGCGCCCCGGTCCGCGACCGCGCCGCCCCCCGCCGCGCGCAGCGCCGTCCCCGGCACCGTGTAGACCCGCGAACCGAGCAGCTTCTCCTGGTTCCGGAACGGCGACCGGCCGTACGGCACCGGCGCCCCCGGCGGGCGCACCGTCACCAGCGGCGGCACCGGGGCACGGCCCACCGTCACCGGCCGGTCGTCCGGCGCGTTCCACGCCTGGTACGGGTCGCGCGGCCGGTGCACCCGCGCGCCGACCGAGAAGACCGCGTCCGTGACCGGGTTGTCGAGGCTCTGCACGGCCCGGCCGTTGGACGTCCAGCCCGCGCCGAGCGCCCGCATGGTGTCGGTCAGCACGGCGGGCGTGTGGCTGCTGTAGTACGCGCCGCCCTGCCCGCCCAGCAGCAGAGGGTCGTTGGTGGTGGTCTGCTCCCGGCCCGGGTCCGTGCGGGTGCGCGGCCAGTCGTCGGCGCCCGCGACCACGTCCGCCTGCGCCTGCTGCCGCTCGCCCCAGGGCGCGTAGTGGTCCAGCCGGTTCAGCCGCGCCCGGTCGACGAACGCGGTGGTCGCGGCGGCCTGCCCGGCCTGTGCGCCGATCAGCAGCACGGCGGCCAGCACCGTCCACCGCCGGCCGCGCCCGGCCAGGAGCAGCGCCCCGAGCGACGCCACCAGACCGACCGCGAACAGCGGGTACGTCCACTGCGTGATCAGGGCGCTGAAACCGGCCCCGGCCGCGACCGGCGCCAGTACCGCGCACCCGCCCGCCAGCGCCCGCCGGTCGGGCAGGCCGTGCACGACTGAGACCCAGGCGGCGATCACCACCAGCCCGGCCAGCACGAACGTCTGCCGGTACGGGCTGCCGTTGGGCGTGGCGAAGGCGTGCCACAGCAGATGTGTGGGCTCCCACTGCAACGACAGCGCGACGCCCGCCACCAGCCCCGCCCACGTCCACCGCTCGCGCCCCGGCACGGCCCGCTGGAAGACCAGGGCGCACGCCAGGAGCAGGGTGCCGGTGCCGATGAAGAGCGCCGGGGTGAAGAAGGTGTACGTGGCGGGCAGCAGCCGGGCGAGCACGTCGGACCAGCCGGCGGCCGCGAACGGCCGGTCCCAGCCGGGGTACGCGTGCTTCGTGCCCAGGTAGACGGGGACCAGGACGGGCGCCGAGAGCCCGATGCCCAGTACGACCGTGCGGGCCGCACGCCCCAGCGCCCGGACCGCCGTGCGCCGGTCGTCCCGCTCGGTGAACAGCCGCGCCGCCAGTACCAGCGCCGCCCCGAGCGTCGCCATGTAGGCGGTGTAGAAGTTGGCCACCCACATCACCGCGACGAGCAGCGGGGCCACGACGGGCCGCCGCCCCGTGCGCGCCCACTCGGCGGCCAGGCAGAGGACGGGCAGCGCGATCAGGCCGTCCAGCCACATCGGGTTGTACGACGCCTCGGCGAGGGACCAGCCGCACAGTGCGTACGAACCGCCGAGCATCCCCGCCGCCCACCACCGCCCGCCGCGCAGCGTCAGCAGCAACAGGGCCATGAGCGCCGCGGCCGACGCCGTCTTCAGGACCGTCACCGCATAGACCGCGAGATCGATCCGGTCGCGCGGGAAGACCCCCACGAGCAGGGCGAACGGACTGGTCAGATAGGTGCCGAGGTCCGGCAGGAAGCTCGTCCCGTACCCGGACGACCAGTTGAGCAGCACCCCGCCGTCCGCGTCGCCGTGCAGCAGGTCCCACAGCCGGGCGTGGAACGGCACGAACTGGTTGCCCAGGTCGTTGACGCTCCGCGTGTGGTGCCCGAACGGGAAGACGCGCGCCAGGGCGTCGCCCGCACAGACGGCGACGACGGCGAGCAGCGCGGCGAGCGCGCCCGCACGCGGGCGGGAACGGTCCGCGTGCAGGCCGGGACGGTCCGCGCGCAGCGGGAGGAGACCCGCGCGCGGACGGGGACGGGAAGTCGGCATACGCGGGAATATGCCAGCTTCGGACGAGCAAATCCGTTACGGAACAAGGCAGTTCACGCAATGGATGCCCACCGGCCATGCGGAGCGACGGGTTCCGACACATGTACCGGCTGGTGTACTTCTGTGCTGATCTCGCTGGTGGTGCCCTGCTTCGACGAGGAGGAGATCCTCGAACGCTTCCATGAGCGCGTCACGGAGGAGATGGTCCGGCTGGGGCACGAGTTCCAGCTGGTGTACATCGACGACGGCAGTGCGGACCGGACCCTGGTGATCCTCCAGGAGCTGGCCGCCTCCGACCCGAGGGTCCGCTACGTCTCCTTCAGCCGGAACTTCGGCAAGGAGGCCGCCATGCTGGCCGGTCTCCGGCACGCCGAGGGCGACGCCGTCGTCATCATGGACGCCGACCTCCAGCACCCGCCCGAGCTGGTGGGCCGGATGCTCGACGAGCACGAGCGGGGCCACGACCAGGTGATCGCCCGCCGCACCCGCACGGGCGACCGCGTCACCCGCACCGTCACGGCCCGCGCCTACTACTGGCTGATCAACCGCCTGGTGGACGTGGAACTGGTCGACGGCGTCGGGGACTTCCGGCTGCTGTCCCGCCGCACCGTCGACGCGGTGCTGGAGCTCACCGAGTACAACCGCTTCTCCAAGGGCCTCTTCGCCTGGGTGGGGTTCCGCACGACGACCTTCAGCTACGAGAACGCCGTCCGGGAGCAGGGGCGCTCCGCCTGGACCTTCGGCAAGCTCCTCAACTACGGGCTCGACGGGCTGCTCTCCTTCAACAACAAGCCGCTGCGCGCGGCGCTCTACCTGGGCATGCTGCTGCTGTCCGTGGCCCTCGCCTATGCGGCGTGGATCGTCGGTGTCGCGCTGGTGAAGGGGGTGGAGACGCCCGGGTATGTCACGCTTCTCGTCGTGGTCACCGCGCTCGCCGGAGTCCAGATGGTGATGCTCGGAGTGGTCGGCGAGTACGTCGGCCGCATCTACTACGAGGTGAAGAGGCGCCCGCACTTCCTGGTCAAGGCCACGAACACCACGGCGGCGCCGCGACGGAAACGGGAACCCCAGGAGTTCGTACGCCGATGACGGTTCCGGCACAGATGGCCCGGTTCGCCCTCGTGGGAGTGGTGAACACCGGCACGTACTACGGCTGCTACCTCCTGCTGCTGAACGCTCTGCCGTACATCGCCGCCCATGTGGCGGCGTTCCTGCTGAGCATGACCGGCTCCTTCTTCCTGAACTCCTGGTTCACCTACCGGACCCGCCCCACCTGGCGGAAGTTCCTGCTCTTCCCGCTCACCAACGTCGCCAACTTCGTCATCACGACCGGCGGCGTCTATCTGCTGGTGGACCTCGCCGGGTTCGACGACCGGTACGCGCCGCTGGTCGCGGCGGTGGCGGCCATCCCGATCACCTTCGTCGTCTCGCGCACGATCATGCTGCGACCGGACACCGGGGAGCCCGTTCCCCGGCGCGTGCCCTGAACCGGGCCGCCGGGCCCGGACGGCGCCGCACGGGCCCACATCCCCAACTCCTTGCGAATCGTTGGTCGAATCGGTGGCCCCAGCCACCTCCACTGCCTAACATCGATCACCGCAAGGTCTTGTGCACTGATGCACAAAGTCTCCCCGGGAGGTTCCTTTGCACCGCCGCCGCCGCACCGCGCTCACCGTCTCCGCCGCCCTCCTCGCCGGCGCCCCACTCCTGACCGCCTGCGGCGGCGAGACCCACCCGGGCGCCGCCGCCGTCGTCGGCGGGGACCGGATCGAGGTGTCCGCGCTGCAGGGCCAGGTGGCGGCCGTGCGCGACGCCCAGCGCGGCGCGCAGGACGCCTCCGACCTCATCGACAAGTCCGGCCAGCTCAGCCGGGCCAAGCTGCACGGCATCATCTTCGACAAGGTCCTGGACCGGGCCGCGAAGGACGCCGGCGTCACCGTCAACCGCAACGAGATCCAGCAGCTGCGCAAGGCGGCGGCGGCCCAGTCCGGGGGAGAGACCCGGCTGCGCACGGTGATGCTCCGGCAGAGCTGGGTCGCCCCGGGCCAGATCGACGCCGTCTTCCGCGAGCAGGTCCAGCTGACGAAGCTGGCCGCGTCGCTCGGCGTCGACATCCAGCAGCCCGCCGGGCAGCAGGTCGTCGGCGAGGCGCTCAGCAAGGCGTCGAAGGCGCTGCGGGTCGACGTCAACCCGCGCTACGGCACCTGGGACGACAAGCAGACCCAGCTCGCCGGCTACAAGGCCCCGTGGATCAGCCAGGTCACCAAGCCCGAGGGCGTGGCGGCCGGGGCCTGACGGCCCGGGACCGACGGTCGGGGGCCAGTGGTCGGGGGCAGGCGGCCACCGGCCCGGTCATCGGCCCGATCGGAGTAGATTCGAACGGTGAACGCTGAAGATCCCGGCCGTATCGTCCTGCTCACCGCCAGCCACCGCGTCGCGCCCGGACTGCTGTCCTGGCCCGCCTGGCAGGCGCTGCACGCCGCCGACCGGGTGCTCTGCGCGGAGCGGGAGCACCCGCAGCTGCCGTACCTGCGCGAGGCGGGTGTCGCCGTCGAGCACGCCGAGCCCGCCGCGCAGGAGCTCGTCGACGCCTGCGCGGGCGGCCGGAGCGTCGTAGTCCTCGCGGGCGGCGAGGGCTCCGGGCCGCTGACCGACGGGCTCGCCCGGCTCGCGGGTTCGGGCCGGGTGCGGATGCCGGACCTGGAGCTGCTGCCCGGCTCGTACGACCTGCCGGGCGCCCGGTTCCTCGACCTGGTCCAGATCATGGACCGGATCCGGATCGAGTGCCCCTGGACCTCGCGCAAGACCCATGAGGGCCTCGCCAAGTACGCCATCGAGGAGGCGTACGAGCTGGTGGAGGCGATCGAGGACGGCGACCGCGACGAACTGCGCGAGGAGCTGGGGGACGTCCTGCTCCAGGTGGTCTTCCACGCGCGGATCGCCGAGGAAGGCCGCCCGGGGGACGGAGCGGAGCCGTTCTCCGTGGACGACGTGGCCGCGACCCTCGTCGAGAAGCTGATCCACCGCCACCCGCACGTCTTCGGCGACGAGACGGCCGAGACCCCGGAGGACGTGCACGCGCACTGGCTGCGGACCAAGGCCGTCGAGAAGCAGCGCGAGTCGGTCACCGACGGGGTGCCGCTCGGCCAGCCGGGGCTGGCGCTCGCGGCGAAACTGGCCGGCCGGGTCCGTACCGCCGGGCTCGACGTGGCCCCGCCCACCGGCGACGGCATCGGCTACGAACTCCTCGCCCTCGCCGTACGGGCCGAGCGGGACGGCATCGACCCCGAGGCCGCGCTGCGGGCCGCGGGCCGCGCCTACCGGGACGCCATCAGGGCCGCGGAGGGCAACGGATAACGTCGGGGGCGTGAACCACAGCCCCGCCGACCGCCCCACCGATCAGCCCGCGGACCGGCCCGCGGACCGTTTCGCGACCTCGTCCGCCGTCCCGCCCGCCGACGGTTGCCCCGTCGGCGGGTCCGGTGTCCGTCCCGCCGCGCCCGAGCTCTTCACCTGGGAGTTCGCCACCGACCCGTACCCGGCCTACGCCTGGCTGCGCGAGCACAGCCCCGTGCACCGGACCGCGCTGCCCAGCGGCGTCGAGGCCTGGCTCGTCACCCGGTACGCGGACGCCCGGCAGGCGCTCGCCGACACCCGGCTCTCCAAGAACCCCGCGCACCACGCCGAACCGGCGCACGCCAAGGGGAAGACGGGCATCCCCGGGGAGCGCAAGGCGGAGCTGATGACGCATCTGCTGAACATCGACCCGCCCGACCACACCCGGCTGCGCCGCCTCGTCTCCAAGGCGTTCACCCCGCGCCGGGTCGCCGAGTTCGCGCCGCGGGTGCAGGAGCTGACGGACCGCCTCATCGACCGCTTCGCCGAGGAGGGCAAGGCGGACCTCATCCACGACTTCGCCTTCCCGCTCCCCATCTACGCGATCTGCGACCTGCTGGGCGTGCCGCCCGAGGACCAGGACGACTTCCGGGACTGGGCGGGGATGATGATCCGCCACGGCGGCGGCCCGCGCGGCGGGGTGGCCAGATCGGTGAAGAAGATGCGCGGCTACCTCGCCGAGCTGATCCACCGCAAGCGCGAGAACCCGGGGGAGGACCTGATCTCGGGGCTGATCCGGGCCAGCGACCATGGCGAGCACCTCACCGAGAACGAGGCCGCGGCGATGGCCTTCATCCTGCTCTTCGCCGGGTTCGAGACGACGGTCAACCTCATCGGAAACGGCGTCCACTCCCTGCTGCGCGACCCGGAGCAGCGCGCCCTGCTCCAGCACTCCGTCGACACGGACGGGGGCGGGCTGCTGGAGACCGGGATCGAGGAGCTGCTGCGGTACGACGGTCCGGTCGAGCTGGCGACCTGGCGGTTCGCCACCGAGCCGCTGACGCTCGGCGGTCAGGACATCGCGGCCGGGGATCCCGTGCTCGTGGTGCTCGCCGCCGCCGACCGCGACCCGGAACGCTTCACGGACCCCGACACCCTGGACCTCGCGCGGCGTGACAATCAGCACCTCGGGTACGGGCACGGCATCCACTACTGCCTGGGCGCGCCGCTCGCCCGGCTGGAGGGCCGGACCGCGCTCACCACGCTGCTGAGACGCCTTCCCGACCTGCGGCTCGCGGTGGAATCCGGTGATTTGCGGTGGCGTGGCGGGCTCATCATGCGCGGACTGCGCACCCTCCCGGTGGAGTTCACGCCGGAGTCCGGGCGGCCCGGAAGTGACGCCTCGTCAACTCTGTGACTTTTACGTGATCCGCGCTGCATCGACTTGTGACTCCCGTTCGAGTCCAGCTAGGTTCACCGTTCGACCCACCAGTCACACGTCAGCTACACGGAAGGCAACCCCATGGGCTCCGCGAACGGCAAACACCGTCGCCCCCGTCAGGCACCCGCCATCGTCGTCGCCGCGGGCGTGACCGGGTCCGCCATCGCCATCCCGCTGCTCGGCGCGTCCGGTGCGCACGCGGCCGACGCCACGACCTGGGACCGGGTGGCCGAGTGCGAGAGCGGCGGCACATGGAGCGCCGACTTCGGCAACGGCTCCTACGGCGGGCTCCAGCTCTCGCCGGAGACCTGGAAGGCGTACGGCGGCGAGTCGTACGCCGAGCGCGCCGACCTCGCCAGCCGGGCGCAGCAGATTGCCGTGGCCCAGAAGGTCCTGGAGGACCAGGGGCCGCAGGCGTGGCCCAGCTGTGCGGTCATCTCCGGCCTCGCGACGGACGGGACGCTGCCCGGCGTCGACCCGGGGACCGCGCCCTCCGTCGACCCGGGGCAGGACGGCAAGTCCACCGGGAAGCCGTCGAAGACCCCGGCCGACGAGGCCGGCCCGTCGGACGGCGCCACGGGCGACACGGACGGCGCGGGTGCGGTGGACGGCGAGGACGGTTCGTCCGGACCGGGCGGCGCCGACGAGCCGTCGGGGACGGTCACGCCGTCGCCGGATCCCTCGTCCACAACCCCCACGACCCCGCCCGCGGAGGGCTCCGCGGAGGGCTCCACGGAGGACCCTGCCGACACGCCCGGGAAGTCCGTCCCGTCCGGTTCACCTGAATCGTCCAGCGGTCAGGGCGGCAAGCATCGCGGCGCCCCGGCCGTCGAGAACGGCCGCGGGGCCGGCGCCGACGAGGGCCGCGAGTCGGGCCGTCACGCCTCCCGCGGCGGTGACGGCGCGCGCGACACGGATGCCCCGGTCGCCGCCGACCCGTACACCGTCCGCCCCGGTGACAACCTCTGGGCCATCGCCGACGAGCAGAAGGTCCCTGGTGGGTGGGCCGCGCTGTACGAGGCGAACAGGGCCGAGGTCGGCTCCGACCCGGACCTCATCCTTCCCGGCCAGCGGCTCGACCTCGATGTGAGGGCCGAGTGAGAGCCGAGTGAGAGCGGCCTGACAACCGGCTGAAAAAGACCCCGAAACCGGGGCAGTTCAGGGGCCTATGTCCACTTATGCGTAAGTGAGACATGGGTCTCTTTGCGTCAACTGGCGTGTCGCGCGCCGGGAACCCCCGCACATCGGGTCCGACCTGCGGAAACAACAGATCCTCAGATGCAAGTAAGGGCTTATTGTCCGATGTGTCCATCTTTGAATGTGGGGGTTGCGTATGTTTACGGTCGGAACCGCTCGCACCGCGGGCCCCGTCGACCGTCACGCCGAATCCTGCCGTCGGTCGGAGGGAACAGACGCGTAAAGCGCCGTAGGCAGGAGCGGGGGACCCAGGTAGGCGCCGGCCCCGATCGTCGAAGGACGCATCAGGACCGGCTTGGGGTGAAGTCGCGTGCTAGGACGTGCGACCGGGCAACTCACTTGGCCCGAACCCGACAGCTCACCTCGTAGGCGTCGGTGAGGAGAAGTTCCATGCTGTTTTCCAGCAAGGGCAAGCACCGCCGCCCGTCCAAGGCCGTCCGCATCGCCACGCTCGCCGGTGTCACCGGTGCCGCCGTCGCCGCCCCCCTGATGGGTGCGACCAGCGCCTCCGCCGCCTCCGTCGCCACCTGGGACGCCGTCGCCCAGTGCGAGTCCGGTGGCAACTGGTCGATCAACACCGGCAACGGCTACTACGGTGGCCTGCAGTTCTCCCAGTCCAGCTGGGCCGCCGCCGGTGGTCTGCAGTACGCCCCCCGCGCCGACCTGGCCACCAAGGCCCAGCAGATCGCCACCGCCGAGCGCCTCCTCGACTTGCAGGGCCCGGGTGCCTGGGCCTGCGCCGGTGCCGGCGGCCTGACCAACGACGGCGTCGACCCGGGCGTCGACACCGGCTCCTCCGGCTCCACCGAGAAGTCCGGCTCCACCCAGCAGCAGAGCACCCCGGCCGCCCCGAAGCAGCAGTCGCAGCCGACCCGCCAGGCCCAGCCGAAGCAGGAGCGCACCGAGGCCCCCGCCGCCTCCCGCTCCGAGCGCTCCGCCGCCCCGCGGGCCGAGGCCAAGAAGACCGTCACCACCCCGACCGGCAAGAAGGTCAAGAAGGGCGACGGCGAGTACAAGGTCGTCACCGGCGACTCGCTGAGCAAGATCGCCGCCGACCAGGACGTCGAGGGCGGCTGGCAGAAGCTGTTCGAGCTGAACAAGGACATCGTCGAGAACGCCGACCTGATCTACCCGGGTCAGCAGCTGCACCTGACGAAGTAGCCGGGACCCTCTCCTCCCCGGCGGCCCCGGCCCGCGCGACCCTCCGTACGCGCGGGCCGGGGTTTCCGCCTTCCCGCCGCGCGGACGGCCCCGGCCCTCACGGGCGGGCCCCCGCCGCCGGAGTCCTCCTCCCCGTAAGGGGGAGGGGTGCCCGTAAAAGGGGAGGGACTGTTCAACTCCTGTAGTTACCAGCCGGTAAAAATCTGGTCTTTCATCCCGCATTGTCCGCCCCCGGGTCCTTTTTCGTCCCAGGGGACGGGCGGTCGTCGGGCTGATCGGGCCGGGCCGGTTAGGCTCTTGTCGCAAGGCCAAAGCGACCCTGCACAACCAGCGTCATATCCCAGAAGGAGATGCCTCGTGCCGTCCATCGACGTCGTCGTAGCCCGGGAAATCCTCGACTCCCGCGGAAACCCCACGGTCGAGGTCGAGGTCGGCCTCGACGACGGCAGCACGGGCCGTGCTGCCGTCCCGTCCGGCGCCTCCACCGGTGCGTTCGAGGCCATCGAGCTTCGTGACGGTGACCCCAACCGCTACCAGGGCAAGGGCGTCGAGAAGGCCGTCCTCGCCGTGATCGAGCAGATCGGCCCGGAGCTCGTCGGCTACGACGCCACCGAGCAGCGGCTGATCGACCAGGCGATGTTCGACCTGGACGCCACGGAGAACAAGGGCTCGCTCGGCGCCAACGCCATCCTCGGCGTCTCGCTGGCCGTCGCCCACGCCGCGTCCGAGGCCTCGGACCTGCCGCTGTTCCGCTACCTGGGCGGCCCGAACGCGCACCTGCTGCCCGTTCCGATGATGAACATCCTCAACGGCGGTTCGCACGCCGACTCCAACGTGGACATCCAGGAGTTCATGATCGCCCCGATCGGCGCGGAGTCCTTCTCCGAGGCCCTGCGCTGGGGTGCCGAGGTCTACCACACGCTGAAGAAGGTCCTGAAGGCCAAGGGCCTGTCGACCGGCCTCGGTGACGAGGGCGGCTTCGCGCCGAACCTGGACTCGAACCGCGCCGCCCTCGACCTCATCCTGGAAGCCGTCAAGGAAGCCGGCTACGTCCCGGGCAAGGACATCGCGCTCGCGCTCGACGTCGCCGCGTCCGAGTTCTACAAGGACGGCAAGTACGAGTTCGAGGGCAAGTCCCGCTCGGCCGCCGAGATGACCGAGTACTACGAGGAGCTCGTCTCCGCGTACCCGCTGGTCTCCATCGAGGACCCGCTGTACGAGGACGACTGGGCCGGCTGGAAGGTCATCACCGACAAGCTCGGCTCCAAGGTCCAGCTCGTCGGCGACGACCTGTTCGTCACCAACCCGGAGCGCCTGGCCCGCGGCATCGAGGAGGGCTCCGCCAACGCCCTGCTCGTCAAGGTCAACCAGATCGGTTCGCTGACCGAGACCCTGGACGCCGTGGAGCTGGCCCAGCGCAACGGCTTCAAGTGCATGATGTCGCACCGCTCCGGCGAGACCGAGGACGTCACCATCGCCGACCTCGCCGTCGCCACCAACTGCGGTCAGATCAAGACCGGCGCCCCGGCCCGTTCCGAGCGCGTCGCCAAGTACAACCAGCTGCTGCGCATCGAGGAGATCCTCGACGACGCCGCGGTGTACGCGGGCCGCTCGGCGTTCCCCCGGTTCCGTTCCGCCAACTAGTTCCCCGTCCCGCGGACCGGGGCGTGCGCCGGGAACGGCGCCGACCGCCCCGCCGCGAGTACGGGCCATGGCGTCCGTCCGTCCCCGCACTCGGTCCCGTACCGTGTGCGGGGACGGACGTGCGTATCGGGTGCGTATTGGGGAGGCGGAGAAATGGCCGCGAAGGACCGGGACCGGTTCTCCACCGCGACCCGGCTGCGGCTGCTCGGCGAGCAGACCGCCGCCCGCGTCTACCGGTCCCAGAGCCGCCGCCAGGCCCGCCGCTCACGGCTCACCGGCCGGGCGGCGTTCCTCGCCCTCGTCGTCTGCTCCCTGGTGGTCGCGCTCGCGTACCCGATGCGCAGCTACGTCTCGCAGCGGGACGAGATCGCCGAACAGGAGCGACTGGCCGAGGAGGCGCGGACCCGTACCGAGGAGCTGCGCGACGAGAAGGCGCGCCTCCAGGACGACGCGTACATCAGGCAGCTGGCCCGTACGCATCTGCACTACCTTCTTCCCGGGGAGACCGGTTACACGGTGATCGACCCCGACGCGGTCGAGGAGCGCAACGGCAGGGCGGGCGAGTCCGGCCGGCCGTGGCACTCCAACCTCTGGGACGGCATCGACACCGCCGACGGCGCCGACCGCGACTGACCCTCTCCACCCATCTGCAGAACCGCAGTTCGAGCAGCCCGACCAGAACCTAGGCAGGCATGGAAACGCCCCCTCCCCAGACCGAGCCCACCGCGCCCACCGAGGCGGACATCGCCGCGTTCCAGCAGCAGCTGGGCCGGCCGCCGCGCGGCCTGCGCGCGATCGCGCACCGCTGCCCGTGCGGCAACCCCGACGTGGTCGAGACGCAGCCCCGGCTGGAGGACGGCACGCCGTTCCCGACGACGTACTACCTGACGTGCCCGCGCGCCGCGTCCGCGATCGGCACGCTGGAGGCGAACGGGGTCATGAAGGAGATGACCGAGCGCCTCGCCACCGACCCCGAGCTGGCCGCCGCCTACCGGGCCGCCCACGAGGACTACATCGCCCGGCGCGACGCCATCGAGGTGCTGGAGGGCTTCCCGAGCGCGGGCGGCATGCCGGACCGCGTGAAGTGCCTGCACGTCCTGGTCGGGCACTCGCTGGCCGCGGGGCCGGGGGTGAACCCGCTGGGCGACGAGGCGATCGCGATGCTGCCGGAGTGGTGGCGCAAGGGGCCGTGCGTCTCGCCGTGCGGCGAGCCGGACGAGGGCTGACGGTTCCTTCCGGGGGGCTCCGCCCCCGGACCCCCGCTCCTCAATCGCCGGAGGGGCTTGCATGTGCTCCTCGGCCGCCGGAGGGGCCGATCCGCCCCTCGGATGCCGGAGGGGCTTGGTTCGCTCCTCCGTCTCCGTTCCTCGGAGGGGCTCGATCTGGGAGTACTTCATGACCCGCGTGGCCGCCATCGACTGCGGTACCAACTCCATCCGTCTGCTCGTCGCCGACGCCGACCCGGCCACCGGTGAACTCGTCGAGCTCGACCGCCGGATGGAGATCGTCCGTCTCGGCCAGGGCGTCGACCGCACCGGGCGGCTCGCCCCCGAGGCCCTGGAGCGGACGTTCGCCGCCTGCCGCCGGTACGCGGCGGTGATCGAGGAGCACGGCGCGCAGCGGATCCGCTTCGTGGCCACCTCGGCCTCCCGCGACGCGGAGAACCGGGACGAGTTCGTCCGCGGCGTGCGGGAGATCCTGGGCGTCGACCCCGAGGTGATCAGCGGCGACCAGGAGGCGGAGTTCTCCTTCACCGGCGCCACCAGGGAACTCGCGGACCACGACCACCTGGCGAAGCCGTACCTCGTCGTGGACATCGGCGGCGGCTCCACCGAGTTCGTCGTGGGCGACGACCACGTCCGGGCCGCGCGCTCCGTGGACATCGGCTGCGTCCGGATGACCGAACGTCACCTGGTGCGGGACGGCGTCGTGACCGACCCGCCGTCCGCCGGCCGGATCGACGCGATCCGGGCCGACATCGAGGCCGCCCTCGACCTCGCCGAGGAGAGCGTCCCGCTCGCCGGGACCGCCACCCTCGTCGGCCTCGCCGGGACGGTCACCACGGTCGCCGCGATCGCCCAGGGGCTGGAGGAGTACGACTCGGAGGCGATCCACCACTCCCGGATCTCCTTCGACCAGGTGCAGGGGATCACCTCCCGGCTCCTCGCCTCCACCCACGCCGAACGGGCCGCGATCGGCGCGATGCACCCGGGACGCGTCGACGTGATCGCCGCCGGGGCGCTGATCCTGCTCGCCGTGATGAAGCGGACCGGGGCCGAGGAGGTCGTCGTCAGCGAGCACGACATCCTCGACGGCATCGGCTGGTCGATCGCGTAGGGGCGCCCGACCGGTCGGGGACACCGGGCCGGCGGGGGCGTCGGGGCCGGGGCGGGGCGCAGGGCCGGGGCGGTGCCCGGACGCTCTTCCGTCTGCACTTCTGAGCCTCCGTCGGGTGGCTCTGGAGGGGTTCGGACGGCCTGGCGCGACGAAGTTCGTGAACTTCTTCACAAGGAATTCGGCCCTTCGGAGGGCGGTTCCGGTCCGTACGGACGTCCGAAGTGCCGGAGGGGTGCGTTCCGCGCCGTCCGGGGAGCGCTCCCGGAGCGTTTCCCGGACGCGTTCCGAAGCGGCGATCAGCCCCTCGTTCGGGGCCAAGGGCCAGCTCACAAGCGGTGAACAACGTTCGTGACCGCCTCGTGGTTCCCCCGAGGTCCCATGACCTGGGTCACGCGGGCGGCGAAGTGTAGCAGAGGGTCGCCCATACCTTGTGAAGGGGCTCACGAGGGCTCCCCCGGAGGGGGGTGGATACTCGATGGCATGAGCACCACGGAGCGTCCCAGGATCCTCGTAGTAGGCGGTGGGTACGTAGGCCTGTACGCAGCTCGTCGCATTCTGAAGAAGATGCGATACGGAGAGGCGACCGTCACGGTCGTCGACCCGCGGTCGTACATGACGTACCAGCCCTTCCTCCCCGAAGCTGCCGCCGGCAGCATCTCGCCTCGGCATGTCGTCGTCCCGCTGCGACGCGTGCTGCCCAAGGCTGAGGTACTCACCGGTCGTGTCACGACCATCGATCAGGACCGCAAGGTCGCCACGGTCGCGCCGCTCGTCGGCGAGGCCTACGAGCTGCCCTTCGACTACCTGGTCATCGCGATGGGCGCGGTCTCCCGCACCTTCCCGATCCCCGGCCTTGCCGAGCAGGGCATCGGCATGAAGGGCATCGAGGAGGCCATCGGCCTGCGCAACCACGTTCTCGAGCAGCTGGACAAGGCCGACTCGACGACCGATGAGGACGTCCGCCGCAAGGCGCTGACGTTCGTCTTCGTGGGCGGCGGCTTCGCCGGCGCGGAGACCATCGGCGAGGTCGAGGACATGGCCCGCGACGCGGCGAAGTACTACACGAACGTGAAGCGCGAGGACATGCGCTTCATCCTCGTCGACGCCGCCGACAAGATCCTTCCCGAGGTCGGCCCGAAGCTGGGCACCTGGGGCCGGGAGCACCTGGAGTCCCGTGGCGTCGAGGTCTTCCTCTCGACCTCCATGGACTCCTGCGTCGACGGCCACGTCGTTCTGAAGAACGGCCTGGAGGTCGACTCCAACACCATCGTGTGGACGGCCGGCGTGAAGCCGAACCCGGCGCTGGCCCGCTTCGGTCTGCCGCTCGGCCCCCGCGGCCACGTGGACTGCAACGAGAAGCTCCAGGTCAACGGCCTCGACTACGTGTGGGCCGCGGGCGACAACGCCCAGGTCCCGGACATGGTCGGACGCCGGGCCGGCAACCCCAACGCCTGGTGCCCGCCCAACGCCCAGCACGCGCTGCGTCAGGCCAAGGTCCTCGGCGACAACGTCATCTCCGGGATGCGCGGCTTCCCGCAGGGCGAGTACAGCCACGCCAACAAGGGTGCCGTCGCCGGTCTGGGGCTGCACAAGGGCGTCGCGATGATCGTCATGGGCAAGATGAAGATCAAGCTCAAGGGCCGTCTCGCCTGGTACATGCACCGTGGTTACCACGGCATGGCGATGCCGACCTGGAACCGCAAGATCCGGGTCTTCGCCGACTGGACGCTCGGCATGTTCCTCAAGCGCGAGGTCGTCTCGCTCGGCGCCATGGAGACGCCGCGCGAGGAGTTCTACGAGGCGGCCAAGCCGACTCCGGCACCGGCCGCCGCCAAGGCCGAGGGCGAGAAGGCCAAGGCCTCCTAGCCCGATCGCGGACCCACTCGTCCGCGAAGCACACGCGCGACCCCGAAGGGGCCGTCCGCCATCCGTGGTGCGGACGGCCCCTTCGGCGTATCCGGCCCCGTGCCGCGAGGCGCGGCACGGGGCCCCGGTGGTCGCCGCAGCGGCGGATGCGTGCAAAGGGCAGCTATTTTGCCCTTCCATTGCGCGGTAGCGGGATGGGGCATGCTTCGCCGACTGTTGACGGGTATGCGGCTCGCCGCGGTGCCACCGGTGCCCGGCGCGGCCGCGGCATGCCCGGGCGTGCCCGGGCACATCGGGAACACCACCACGGAGGTGTGTGCCATGGCAGACGCCGCGCTGCGGCTGACCGCTCTCGTCGAGGAGTTGCTGGGAGAAAGGCTGCCGGTCCGGATCCGGGCCTGGGACGGCAGCGAATCAGGACCGCCCGGTGCACCCGTGCTCGTCGTCCGCAGGCGCCGCGCGCTGCGCAGGCTGCTCTGGAAGCCGGGCGAACTGGGCCTGGCCCGCGCCTGGGTGGCGGGCGAGATCGACATCGAGGGCGACCTCTACGAGACCCTGGACCTCCTGGCCGCACTGATCTGGGAACGCCCCGACGGCGCCGGGGAGCGGGTCCACCCGGCCCGCGACCCCCGGGTCCGGGCCTTCGCCAAGGGGCTGCTGCGACTGGCCGGTCCCTGGCTCCCGCCGCCCCCGCCGCCCGAGGAGGTGCGCCGCCGCGTCGGCGCCCTGCACACCAGGCGCCGCGACAAGGAGGCCATCAGCCACCACTACGACGTGGGCAACGACTTCTACGAACTGGTCCTCGGTCCGTCCATGGTCTACTCCTGCGCCTACTGGGAGGACGGCGGCGACCTGGAGGGCGCCCAGCGCGACAAGCTGGACCTGGTCTGCCGCAAGCTCGCGCTGAAGGAGGGGGACCGCCTCCTGGACGTCGGCTGCGGCTGGGGCTCGATGGCCATCCACGCGGCCCGCGAGTACGGCGCCAGGGTCACCGGGGTGACGCTCTCCGCCGAACAGGCCGCCTACGCCAGGAAACGCGTCGCGGAGGAGGGTCTGGCCGACCGGGTGGAGATCCGGGTCCAGGACTACCGGGACGTCAGGGACGGCCCGTACGACGCCGTCTCGTCCATCGGCATGGCCGAGCACGTCGGAGCGGTCCGCTTCCGCGAGTACGCCGACGACCTCTACGCACTCCTCAAGCCCGGCGGCCGGCTCCTCAACCACCAGATCGCCCGCCGCCCGGAGCGGAACGAGTCCGCGTACCACGTGGACGACTTCATCGACGCCTATGTCTTCCCGGACGGCGAACTGGCCCCGGTCGGACGGACCGTGACGGCCCTTGAGGAGGCCGGTTTCGAGGCCCGTGACGTGGAGTCGATCCGCGAGCACTACGCCCTGACCCTGCGCCGGTGGGTCGCCAACCTGGAGAAGCAGTGGGACCGCGCGGTCCGGATGACCTCGTACGGGCGGGCCAGGGTCTGGCGCCTCTACATGGCCGCCTCCGCGCTCTCCTTCGAGCACAACAAGATCGGCGTCAACCAGATCCTCGTGGTGCGTCCGGCGGAGGGCGGGTCCTCCCGCATGCCGCTGCGGGCCCGTGACTGGACGGCGTCCGCGACCGGCTGACACCACGACGGAACGGGGTCCCTCGTAGTAGGGGCAGGGGGCCCACGACGGAGCGGGGCCCGGTGCCCCTCGCGGCAGGGGCAGGGGGCCTCATGACGGAACGGGGGCCGGTACGCGCAGCACCGTGCTGCGCGTACCGGCCCCCGGCCGTGTGCGGGCCCCCGACGGCTATTCGGTCTTGATCGCCGTCAGCATGTTCAGCTTCGCGGCGCTGCGGGCCGGCCAGAGCGCGGCCAGCACGCCCACGGCACCCGCCAGCACCAGGAAGACCGCGATCCGGTCCCACGGGATGACCAGCGCGTACTCCGGGATGTCCGACGACAGGGTCTGCCCGATGGCCCAGCCGAGGAACATGCCGAGCGCCACACCGATCACCGCGCCGAAGAGCGAGATGACCACGGCCTCCAGCCGGATCATGCGCTTCACCCTGCGCCGGTCCAGGCCGATGGCCCGCAGCATGCCGATCTCCTGCTGACGCTCGAAGACCGACATCGCCAGGGTGTTGATGACCCCGAGCACCGCGATGATCAGGGCCATCGCCAGCAGCCCGTACATGATGTTCATCGCGAGGTTGACCGAGCCGCCGAACATGTCGCGGATGTCCTGACGGTCCATGATGCTCATGGCCGGGTTGTCGCCCAGCGCGTCCACCACGGCCTGCTCGTTGGCCTCGGTCGCGCCGCCGTCCATCTTCAGCCAGACCTCCCGGATGTTGGCCAGGCTGCCGTGCCGGTCGGCGATGTCCCTCGGGAGCAGGACCGGGGAGAGGAACTCGTTCCCCTTGTAGACGGCGCCGACCTTCAGCTCGCCCTTCTTCTCGTCCTCGAACTTCACCGGCAGGGTGTCGCCGGTCTTCCAGCCGTTGGACTTCGCGGTCTTCTCGTCGACGGCGATCTCGCCCCTGCCGAGCGAGTCGAGCGAACCGGAGACGGCCTCGATCGCGAAGACCTGCTGCACGGCACCGGGGGTGACGGCGGACGCGGAGTGGTACTCGCCCTCGACCTCGATCGAGGCGGCCTGCTGCGGCGAGACCGCCGAGGCGCCCTTGGTCTTCTCCAGGGCGGCGAGCGCCGACTTGTCGAGCGCGTCGCCGCTCGCCATCGTCACCATGTAGTCGGCCCGGACGTTGTCCGTGGTCATCCGGTCGACCGCCTGGCCGAGTGTGACGCCGAGCACCGAGATGCCGGTGACCAGGGTGAGGCCGATCGCCAGCGCGGAGGCGGTGGCGCCGGTACGGCGCGGGTTGCGCACCGCGTTCTGCGCGGCCAGCTTGCCGGAGACCCCGAACAGCCGCTTCAGCAGCGGACGGACCAGTGCGATCACCGGCCGCGACAGCAGCGGGATCAGCACGATGACACCGATCAGCGCGAGGAAGGCACCCGCGGCGATGAGGGTCCGTCCGGCCGAACCGGACTTCACGGCGCCCGCCACGATCCCCGCCGAGCCCAGCAGGGTGAGCACCGCGCCGATCGAGTTGCGCAGCACCAGGGACTTGACGGTGGCCGTCGCGTGCACGCTGCTCATCGCCGCGACCGGCGGGATCTTGGCGGCCCGGCGGGCGGGCAGCCAGGCGGCCAGCACGGTGATCAGGACGCCGACGGCGAAGGCGGAGCCGATCGCGGTGGGCGAGACGATCAGCGGACCGGCCGGGATCTTCCCGCCGAACATGCCCATCATGGAGCGCAGCGCGGTGGCGAGGCCGAGACCGAGGGCGAAGCCGATGACCGAGGCGATCGCGCCGACCACGGCGGCCTCGATGAGCACCGAGCGCTTGACCTGGCGGCGGGAGGCGCCGACGGCGCGCATCAGGGCCAGCTCCTTGGTGCGCTGGGCCACCAGCATCGTGAAGGTGTTGGCGATCAGGAAGATGCCGACGAACAGGGCGATGCCGGCGAAGGCGAGCAGCATGGTGTTGATGGTGCTCAGACCGCTCTCGATGTCCTCGGCCTGCTGGTCCGCGAGGTCCTGGCCGGTCTTGGCCTCGGCGTCCTTGGGCAGCAGCGGCTTCACCGCGGACAGCAGCTCGTCGGCGGAGGCGCCGGAAGCGGCGGACACGGTGGCCTCCCGGAACACGCCGGGCTTCAGGTACAGCTTCTGGGCGACCTCGGTGTCGAAGAGCACCAGGCTGCCGCCGGCGTTGACCGCGCCGTCCTCGGTGGTGAAGACGCCGGAGAGGACGTACTCCTTCACCGGGCCGTTCGTGGCGACCCGGACCCGGTCACCGACCTGGTACTCGCCCTTCTTCGCGGTCTCCTTGTCGAGCGCGATCCGGTCGGCCGAGGCCGGGCCCGTGCCCTGGACGAAGGTGTACGCGTGGTCCTTGCCGTCCTTGCCGGGGGAGTAGTTCCCGCCGGTGTTCGACCAGCCGTTGCCTATCAGCTTGCCGTCGGGGTCGGCGACCCCGGCGAAGCCGGAGACCCGGCCGGTGGCGGTGTCGACGCCGTCCAGGCGCTGGATCTTCTCCAGGGTGGCGGCGGTGATGCCGGCGACCTTCTCGTCCTGCTGGTCGGCGTAGGTGGTGACGGCGACGGCGACGTCGTCGTAGCTCTTGGCCGACTGGTTGCGAAGGGCGTTGCCGAGGGTGTCGGTGAAGACCAGGGTGCCGGAGACGAAGGCCACGCCGAGCATCACGGCGAGGACGGTCATCAGCAGCCTGGCCTTGTGCGCGAGCACATTGCGCAGGGCGGTACGGAACATGTCTGTCAGTCCTGGGATGGGAAGGGGCTCTGAAGGGCGCGGGGGAGGGCGGGGTTCAGCTGGTGCGGCCCTTGGCGTCGAACGCCTTCATCCGGTCGAGGACCCCGTCCGCGGTGGGGTGCAGCATCTGGTCGACGATCCGGCCGTCCGCGAGGAAGATGACCCGGTCCGCGTAGGAGGCGGCGGCGGGGTCGTGGGTCACCATCACCACGGTCTGTCCCAGCTCGCGCACCGAGTTGCGCAGGAAGCCGAGGACCTCGGCGCCGGAGCGGGAGTCCAGGTTCCCGGTCGGCTCGTCACCGAAGATGATCTCCGGCTGCGAGGCCAGGGCGCGGGCCACCGCGACGCGCTGCTGCTGTCCGCCGGAGAGCTCGGTGGGCCGGTGGGTCAGCCGGTCGGAGAGCCCCACCATGTCGATGACGCGGCGCACCCACTCGGCGTCGGGCTTGCGGCCCGCGATGTCCATGGGGAGCGTGATGTTCTCGTACGCCGTCAGCGTGGGGAGCAGGTTGAACGCCTGGAAGATGAAGCCGATCTTGTCCCGGCGGAGCTGGGTGAGCTGCTTGTCCTTGAGGGAGCCCAGCTCCGTGTCGCCGATCCGCACCGAACCGCTGCTGAAGCTGTCCAGGCCGGCCACGCAGTGCATCAGCGTGGACTTGCCGGAGCCGGACGGGCCCATGATCGCGGTGAACTCGCCCCGGGGGAAGTCCACGGTGACCCCGTCCAGGGCGGTCACCCGGGTCTCGCCCTCTCCGTAGACCTTCGACAGATCCGTGGCGCGGGCGGCCACCGTGGTGGCGCGGGGTGCGGTGGAAACGGTGGTCACGGGAATCTCCTGGTTCGGGGCTCCGGCCGAGGCATCGTCCGGGGGTGGATCGGAACCCTTCCATCGTCACCGCCGGTCCGCCGCCGGACGTCAGTCCCCGTGCCCGTTCCTGGGGCCGTCTTGAGTCGCACCGGGGTGCCCGCGGCCTCCTCCTGCGGTATGACACCGACCCCGAGGCCACCCGTCCCGGGGACCACGCGACCGGTCCTCCGCCCGGTTTTCCCCCGGTCCTCGGGCCGCCCCGGCGGATGCGCCGTCCGGGTGCGGCGACTTTACGTCAATCCGGAATCATGCCCGGTGTGCCCGCTACCCCGCCCAGGCATGTGGCGATGTCGTTCGACGAGTGCTGACGCCCCCTCAAACGATCAATAAAATAAGACAACATCGCGCCACTGATCCGCTGTTCGGGGGAAGTCCCCGGCTAGGGTCATGTGCCAACGCGGAGCCGCGCGCCAGGCCCGGATGGTGGAATGCAGACACGGCGAGCTTAAACCTCGCTGCCCCTCGGGGGCGTACCGGTTCGAGTCCGGTTCCGGGCACCACTACGCACATGGCGCGGGCGGCCGCATCCCCGCCCCGGCACTCATGGACCGGCGACGGGAATCCCCTCGTACGGCGCGTGCCCGGTCGGCGGCGCGTGAAACCCGCGGAGCGCGCCCGTCCCCGCCACTGCTTCGTCCTCGCCACCGCTTCCGCCGTGCGGTGGCTGAGCTGCCGGGGCGGGGACGCGGGGGGAACATGGGAGGACGGCTGCGCGGGACGGGCGAGGCGCGGAGCCGCCCCGCTCCGGACGGTCCCCGGTGCGGGCAAGGAGGTCCGTTCGATGGTTGCGTCGGATGCGTGGCGGGCGGAGACCGGGGCGGAGGCGGAGTGGGACGCCCAGTCGGCCCCGGGCAGTCTGCTGGACGCGCTGAGTGTGGCCGCGGTGGTGCTCGGCGCCGACGGGCGGATCGTGCTGTGGAGCCCACAGGCCCAGGACCTGTTCGGCTGGAGCGCCGAGGAGGCGCTGGGGCAGTACGCGGCCGCGCTGATGGTCGCGGAGGAGCACGTGGGCCGGGTCGTGGAACTGTTCGCGGCCGTCATGGCGGGGAAGGGCAGCTGGGCCGGGGTCTTCCCCGTACGGCACAAGGACGGCTCCACCCGTCGGCTGGAGTTCCGCAACATGCGGCTGCTGGACGAGCACGGCGACGCGTACGCGCTGGGGATCGTCTGCGAGGAGGCCACGCTGCGCGGCGTGGAGCGCGATCTGGCGCTCCACGCCCGGCTGGTGGCGCAGTCGCCCTTCGGACTGGCCGTGCTGGACCCCGAGCTGCGCCTCCTGCTGGTCAACCCGGCGCTGGAACGGATCACCGGGCGGCCGGCCGCCGAACACCTGGGCCGCGGCCCCCGCGAACTGCTGCCGTTCCTGGACTGCGACGGGATCGAGTCCGCCATGCGCCGGGTGCTGGCCACCGGCGTCTCCGTGCGCGACCGGTTCATGACCGGCCGTTCCCCCGCCGACCCCGGCCACGAGAGCGCCTGGTCGATCTCGTGCTACCGGCTGGAGGACACCAGAGGGCGGCTGATCGGCGTCACGATGATCATCTCGGACGTGACCGAGCAGCACCGGGCGTCCATCGAGGCCGCCGAGGCCCGGCGGCGGCTGGCGGTCATCGCCCGCGCCTCCGAGCGGGTCGGCACCGCCCTGGACCTGGAGCTCACCGCCCGCGAACTGGCGGAGGTGGTCGTGGACGAGCTGGCCGACATCGCGGCGGTCGACGTACTCGACTCGGTCCTGACCGCCTCCGAGCCGGCCGCCCCGCTCGACCGGGGCCCGCACGCCTTCCGGGCCCTGGCCGTGGCCGCCGGCCACGAGAGCCCCGGCACGCTCGCCGCCGACCCGCCCGGGGAGACCGCCCTCTACGCGGCGGAGCGCCTGGTCACCCGCTGCGTGACCACCGGCCGCCCGGTCCTCGTGGCCGAGGTCACCGACCGGGACCTGCACCGCATCGCCCGCGACGAGAAGGCCGTCGACCTGATGAAGGAGGCGGGCGTGCACTCCTACCTGGCCGTGCCGCTGATCGCCCGCGGCCAGGTCCTCGGCGTGCTCGACCTCGTACGCACCCGCGACCCGCGGCCGTTCGACGACGAGGACGTCGCGATGACCTGCGAGCTGGCCTCCCGCGCCGCCGTGTGCATCGACAACGCCCGCTGGTACCAGCACGTGCACGGCACCGCCCTGACCCTCCAGCGCCATCTGCTCCCGCACCGGCCCCCGCAGCCGTCCGGTCTGCGGATCGCCTACCGGTACCAGCCGGCGGAGGCGGACAGCGGGATCGGCGGCGACTGGTTCGACGCCATCCCCCTCCCGCAGGGCCGCACGGCCCTCGTCGTCGGCGACGTGATGGGCCACGGGATCAACGCCGCCGCCACGATGGGACAGCTGCGCACCGCCACCCGCGCCCTCGCCGGACTCGAACTCGCCCCCGCCGAGGTGCTGCACCACCTGGACCGCGTCACCGCCGACCTGCACGAGACGACCGCCACCTGCGTCTACGCCGTCATCGACCCGCACCGCCACACGTACCGCGTCGCGCTGGCCGGCCACCCGCCGCCCGTCCTGCTCCGGCCCGGCAGCGCCCCCCGACTGCTGGACCTGCCCACCGGGGCGCCGCTGGGCGTCGGCGGCGTCCCCTTCCGCACCGCGGCCCTGGACCTGCGGGCCGGGGACAGCCTCGTCCTCTACACCGACGGGCTGGTGGAGACCCGTGACGAGCCCATCGACGCCCGCCTGGGCTCCCTGCTGCGCCTGCTCGCCGAACCCCACGCCTCCCTGGAGGCGGCCTGCGACCGGGTGCTGACCGTGCTGCGCCACCCCGGCCACGACGACGACGTCGCCCTGCTCATCGCACAGCTCACCCCCGACCGGGACTGAGCGGCCCGGACCGCGCCGGACACGGGCCCCGGTATGAGCGAATTGCAAAATTATGCAATTAATTACATGCTGTGTTCGGTGTGTCTGCAACTGTCCGCGGGCGTGCCGGTGTCCAGCGACGTCCCGGAACCCCGGGGCCGAAGGGGGTCCGTGGTCGTGCCGGTTCCGCTGTACCAGGCGAAGGCCGAGTTCTCCCGATGGGCGCCCGGCCCCCGGCGGGTGTCCGGCTCATGACCGAGCGGCTCGAAGCCCTGCCCCTGCGCCACGTGCTGACCCTGCCCACGATGGGCGCCGCCGTCCGCACGGCGCGCGAGACCACCGAACAGGTGCTGGTCGAGTGGGGCATCGGCCTGAACCACCCCAGCGTCGGCCCGACCCTGCTGATCCTCAGCGAGCTGGTCACCAACAGCGTCCGGCACGCGGCCGTGCTGTCCCCGAACGTGACCGTGCTCTACGCGGCGGGCCCGGACACGTTCGCGTTCGGCGTCCACGACCGCCACCCGTACCGGCCCGCCCTGCACGCACCGGCCGTCGGCGCGGCCGGCGGCGGCCTGGCCACGGTCACCGAACTCACCATGGCCCTCGGGGGCACGGCCGTCGTGCGCGACGACGCGGACGGACTGGGCAAGAGCATCTGGATCACCGTGCCCCTGCGGTGAGGACGGAGCGCGGCCGCCGCCCGGCCGCCCCTCCCGCACCTGCCACCAGAACATTACGAATTGTTAATGTCGGCAATTCACGAGGCCCGCGCATCGGAGCGGGCGCGCGAGGATGGCCCCATGGCGAAGAGTTTTGGGTGGACGCGATGCACGGGACACGTACGACCACGGCGGACCGGCCGGCCGGCCGGGGCCGAGTGCGCGAGGCCGCTGCGATGAGTGCGCCGCTGTACCAACTGAAGGCCGAGTTCTTCAAGACGCTCGGCCACCCCGTGCGGATCCGGGTGCTGGAGCTCCTCAGCGAGCGGGAGCACGCGGTGTCCGAGATGCTGTCCGAGATCGGCGTCGAGCCGGCCCACCTCTCGCAGCAGCTGGCCGTGCTGCGGCGGGCGAACCTGGTGGTCACGCGCCGGGAGGGCTCGGGCGTGTACTACTCGCTGGCCAACGCGCAGGTGGCGGAGCTGCTGAGGGTCGCCAGGACCATCCTGTCGGGGGTCCTCGCCGGTCAGGCCGAGCTGCTGGCCGACCTGCGCGCGGCCGAACCGGACCGCCGCTAGGGGAGGGCCGTCCACTCGAACACGGACCACATCCTGCTCGGGGCGCCCGTCGGAAAGCGACGGGCCGTCCCCCGTGGATCCGGGCCCCGGGGCCCGGATCCACGGGGGACGGCCCGTTCATCGTTTCCGTAAAGATCCTCCCCAAGCACTAGTCTGATTCTTTTGCCTACCCATTACTCTTGTGGGAAGGCCACGCAGGGTGGCCATGGAGGAGTGAGATGAGGAGCAGCAACCCGGTCTTCTCGCGACGGGGCTTCAGCCGCGACAACGGATACGCGGGCTTCAACGCGGCGCCGCAGGCCGGGGCCCCCGCAGCGGGCACCAACCCGTACGCGCAGGGCGCCGCCGCGAACCCGTACGCCACCAACCCCTACGCCCAGCCGGACGCCCAGTACGGCGCCCCGCAGGCGCCGACGCGCCCCGGCGCGATGACGATCGACGACGTCGTCACCCGGACCGGGATCACGCTCGGCACCGTGGTGCTCGGCGCCGCCCTCGCCTGGCTCCTGCTGCCGGTCGACGCGGCCAACCTCGGCAAGTCGTACGGCATCGCGATCGGCGCCGCACTGGTGGCGTTCGTCCTGTCGCTCGTCCAGTCCTTCAAGAGCAAGCCGGTCCCGGCGCTGATCGTCTCGTACGCGGCCTTCGAGGGCGTCTTCCTCGGAGTGATCTCCAGCGCGGTCAGCACGTACATCGGACCGGGCGTCGTGGTGCAGGCGGTGATGGGCACCATGTGCGTCTTCGCCGGTGTGCTCATCGCGTACAAGATGCGCTGGATCCGCGTGACCCGCCGCTTCTACGGCTTCGTGATGGCCGCCGCCATGGGCTTCATGCTCCTGATGGTGGTCAACCTGCTGTTCTCCGTCTTCAGCGGCGGTGACGGCCTCGGCTTCCGCAGCGGTGGCCTCGGCATCCTCTTCGGTGTCATCGGGATCATCCTCGGCGCCTGCTTCCTGGCGCTGGACTTCAAGCAGGTCGAGGACGGCATCGCGTTCGGCGCCCCGCGCGAGGAGTCCTGGCTGGCCGCCTTCGGCCTCACCATGACCCTGGTGTGGATCTACCTGGAGATGCTGCGTCTGATCTCCATCCTGAGTGGCGACGACTGATCGTTGCCGCACCGCAGCAGCACCCGTACGACGGGAACGGCCCGCAGGCACTGTGCCTGCGGGCCGTTCCCGTTTTTCCGTGCCCGCCGGTGCGGGCGTGCGTGCGGGTGGGGGCGGGGCGGGCCTGATGCGTCCGGCCGGCGTCCTGTTGGCGGCCACCCGGCCGGGGCGCGTAGGGTCGCGGGGTGCTCGATACGACCCCGCTGATCACCGCCGTGGACCGCTTCGCCGACCGGCTGCGCGCCGCCCCGCAGAGCCGTCTCCAGCGCGGAGCCGCCGCCGAGGCGCTCGCCGCGGCCAGGGAGCTGGCGCTGCGGGCCCAGCGGATCGAGGCGCCGGACCGGGAGCCCCGGACCATGCCGGACGCGGGGGTCTTCGCGATCGGCGACCAGCTCGCCGTGGCGGGGCGCGATCTGGCGGTGGCACTGGAAACGGCCTCGTCGGCAGAGCTCGACGAGGCCGTGCGATTCGTCACGGAAGCGGCTGAGCGGGCATTCGCCTAGCCGGAAGCCGGAAGCCGGAAGCCGGGAGCCGGGAGCCGGGAGCCGGGAGCCGGGAGCCGGGAGCCGGGAGCCGGGAGCCGGGAGCCGGGAGCCGGGAGCCGGAAGCCGGATGACCGTGGGGGCGGGGCCGGGGACCGACCGGGGCGGTGACCGGCGAGAGCCGTTCCGCCCGTGTGCCGTGGTGCCGGTCCGGCCGTCGACCGGTCGGCCGGTCGTCGGTCAGAACGAGGCGATGACGCGGTCGGCGAGGATGTAGACGTTCTCCTTGCCGCAGGAGAACGTCAGCGCGTACGCGCCGGAGACGCCGGAACCACCCAGCAGAACCGGGTGCTCACCCGCCAGCAGGGATTCGGACAACCGCTCGGCCGTCTCGCGGTGCCCCGGGGTCATGCAGAGCGTGGTGCCGTCGGCGAAGACGTAGACGTCGAGGGTGCCGAGCGGGCCGGGGCGCACGTCGGCGAGCTCCGTACGGCTGTCGGCGAGCTCCTCCAGGCGGTTGACGGTGCGCTCGTGATCGGTGACGACGGGGGTCTGCACCGGTACGAAGTCGGGGTGCGAGGGGTGGCGGCGGCGGGCCGCGGCCAGCTCGGGGGAGTCCTCGGCGAACTCCGTGGCCCCGGTCAGCTCCGTCATGTCCGAGAGCCCGGTCAGCTCCGCCAGCTCCTCCAGGGCCTCGGTGGCGTCGAGATCCATCGCGTCCAGCCCCGCGAAGTCCGCCTGACGGGGCATGAAGAACGGCCCCTCCTCGCCCGTTCCGGCCGGGCCGCCCAGCAGGGACGGGGCGTCGGCGGCGTCACGGGCCTCCTGGGAGGCCCAGAAGGCGCGGGCCTCGGCGAGTTCGCGCTCGCGCTCCTCGGCGAGCGCCTCGGCGACGGCCGCGCGTATTTCGGCGACGGGGGTGGCGATGTCACCGCGGTTCTGCGCGGGCACGACGGTGCCGTGGACGCGGGCTGCGGCCAGCTCCGTACGGAGGGCCGAGACCTGCTTGCGCAGCCCGTGAGCAGCGTGCAGAGCAGCAGCGCCCACGGCCGTGGCGGCGGCGGTGGTCAGCAACAGGGCAAGAGGCATGGCGCTCACACATACTCCCGGTTTCAATCGATCCCCCGACTTCCTACCTCAGCTTGTCCCCTACCTGCGCCCTGTGTCAGTGCATTACGTCACGAATTGGACAGGTCTTTGGGCCCGGGGTTTAACCCCGGTGTGGGTGTGACCTGCGGGAATGGCTCTCCCCCAGGAGATAGGTCACATCCTGGGGGAGATTCGGTCACGGTCGGGGCTCGGAAACAGCCACTTCGGGGTCCGGAGATCGGCCGAAAGCCATGCCCTCCGGCGGCGGCCGGGTGTCGGGCCCACTAAAGGCGGGCCCGACACCCGGCCGACTCGGCCGCGCGTGTTCGTCGGTCGCGTTCGCTTCGTTTCCGCTGCGGGCAGGTGCCGCCCTCGTTCCTCGGGCGACCCCTACCCTCCGCTGCACCTCAGCTCAGCCGCGCGTGTTCGTCGGTCGCGTTCGCTTCGTTTCCGCTGCGGGCAGGTGCCGCCCTCGTTCCTCGGGCGACCCCTACCCTCCGCTGCACCTCA
>NZ_JBEXPY010000004.1:0-73725 GCF_040612315.1 Streptomyces sp. NPDC006435 | reverse complement strand
CAGCTCAGCCGCTCGATGACCATCGCCATGCCCTGGCCGCCGCCCACGCACATGGTCTCCAGGCCGAACTGCTTGTCGTGGAACTGCAGGCTGTTGATCAGCGTGCCGGTGATCCGGGCGCCGGTCATGCCGAAGGGGTGGCCGACGGCGATGGCGCCGCCGTTGACGTTGACCTTCTCCAGCGGCAGGCCGAGGTCGCGGTAGGAGGGGATCACCTGGGCGGCGAACGCCTCGTTGATCTCGGCCAGGTCGATGTCGTCGATGGTCAGCCCGGCCCGCTTCAGCGCCTGCTTGCTGGCCTCCACCGGGCCGTACCCCATGATCTCGGGGGAGAGGCCCGAGACGCCGGTCGAGACGATCCGGGCCAGCGGGGTCAGGCCCAGCTCGCGCGCCTTGGTGTCGGACATGATCACGAGCGCGGCGGCACCGTCGTTGAGCGGGCAGCAGTTGCCCGCGGTGACCAGGCCGTCCGGGCGGAACACCGGCTTCAGGCCCTGGACGCCCTCCATGGTGACGCCCGCGCGCGGGCCGTCGTCCTTGGCGACGACCGTGCCGTCGGGGGTGGTGACCGGGGTGATCTCGCGCTCCCAGAAGCCGTTCTTGAGGGCTTCCTCGGCGAGGTTCTGCGAGCGGACGCCGAACTCGTCCATGTCCTGGCGGGTGATGCCCTTGAGCCGGGCCAGGTTCTCCGCGGTCTGCCCCATCGCGATGTACGCGTCCGGGACCAGGCCGTCCTCGCGCGGGTCGTGCCAGTCGGCGCCCTCCTGCTCGGCGCGGGCCGCGGTGCGGGCCTCGGCCTCGGCGAACAGCGGGTTGTGCGTGTCCGGCCAGTTGTCGGAGTTGCCCTTCGAGAAGCGGGACACCATCTCGACACCGGCCGAGATGAAGACGTCGCCCTCGCCGGCCTTGATGGCGTGCAGCGCCATCCGGCTGGTCTGCAGGGAGGACGAGCAGTAGCGGGTGACCGTACAGCCCGGGAGGTGGTCCATGCCCATCTGCACGGCGATGATCCGGCCCAGGTTGTTGCCCTGCTCGCCGCCCGGCAGACCGCAGCCGAGCATCAGGTCGTCGATGTCCTTCGGGTCCAGCTCGGGCACCTTCGCCAGCGCCGTCCGGATGATCGTGGCGGTCAGGTCGTCCGCGCGCAGGTCCTTCAGCGAACCCTTGAAGGCCCGGCCGATGGGGGAACGGGCGGCAGAGACGATCACGGCTTCGGGCATCACGCGGCTCCATGAGGGCTGGAAGGCGGGTTCTGGCAGGTACTGACTTGGAAGTTACCTGTACGTAGGGGCTGGGTCACCGGGCAGCGCATGTGATGCCGACCTCTTTTCTAAGCGACCGCTCAGTCGATCAATTGGCCGGGAGATTGCGCGGCTCTCCGCACGGTTTCCCGTCCTTCTCTCCGTCCCTCTCTCCGTCCTTCTCCCCGGGCGTTCCGCGGTCCGTCCCCCCGTCCGTTCCCGCCGCCGTTCCTGCGGCTGGCGCACCGCTGCTCGTGTCCTGCGGGGCGTTCTCGGCGTTCTCGGTGGTCCCGGCGGCTTCCGCGTCCTCGTGCGTCTCCGGCTCGGGGTGGGGTTCCGTGGTCGCGGGCAGGCGCCGCCGCCTGCGCTGCTTGAGGAGCGCCCAGGGGGCCCGGGCCCCCGTGACCTCCGTACCGGCCTCCTTGGCCGCCTGGGAGGCCGCCTCGGCCACCGGCAGCATGTCCTCGCGCCGGGCCCCGTCCAGCCGCTCGGACTCCGGCCACAGCCCCAGCGCCGCGCAGAGCGTGGGCAGCACCGCCATCGCCGCCGTGGCGTAGCCCTCCGCCGACGGGTGGTAGTTGTCCGGCCCGAACAGCTCCCGGGGGTTCTCCTCGAACTCCGGCCCGAGCAGGTCGCCCAGCGACACCGTCCGCCCGCCCTGTTCCACCGAGCCGATCGTCTGGGCCGCCGCCAGCTGCCGGCTCACCCGCCGGGCCAGCCAGCGCAGCGGCTGGTAGACCGGCTCGATCGTGCCCAGGTCGGGGCAGGTGCCGACCACGACCTCCGCACCCGCGGTGCGCAGCCTGCGCACCGCGGTGGTCAGACAGCGCACCGACTGGGTGGCCGGGATCCGGTGCGTGACGTCGTTCGCGCCGATCATGATCACGCACACGTCGGGCGTGCGGGAGGTGTCGGCGAGCAGCAGCGAGACCTGCCGTTCGAGATCGTCCGACCGGGCACCCGGCTGGGCGACATTGCGCAGGTCCACCGGCCGTTCGGAGACCGCCGCGAGCCCCGACGCGAGCAGCGCGCCCGGTGTCTGTCCGGCCCGGCGCACCCCCTGTCCGGCCGCCGTCGAGTCCCCCAGCAACCCCAGTCGCAGCGGTTCCGCGGGCCCGGTGAACGCCACCCCGTACCGCCCGTCGGCGCTCGGCGGAACCGGTGCGATACCGCCTCCCACCTGCCGTTTCGCCAGCTGGACCTCCGCCAGCAGGACACCCACCGCCGCCGCACCGAGCAACCCGATGCTGCCGCCGCCGTAGGCCGCGCCCGCCGCGATCCGCCGTGCCACCCTCGCTCTCGACACAGTCCGGTCCACCTCCTCGTCGCCGTACCGCCGTACATACAGCTAACTGCCCCGCGGTGGCCGTCGCTCAATCGCTTCGCCCAATCCCGTCCCCGTACGCATACCCTTGCCGGACCATTACGGAGACCCCGGAGTACACGGTGCAATTCCACGATTCGATGATCAGTCTCGTAGGCAATACCCCGCTGGTGAGGCTGCGCAATGTAACGGCCGGCATCCAGGCGACGGTCCTGGCCAAGGTCGAGTACTTCAACCCCGGCGGTTCGGTCAAGGACCGCATCGCCCTGCGCATGATCGAGGCCGCCGAGCAGAGCGGCGAGCTGAAGCCGGGCGGCACGATCGTCGAGCCGACCAGCGGCAACACGGGCGTCGGTCTGGCGATCGTCGCCCAGCAGAAGGGGTACAAGTGCATCTTCGTCTGCCCGGACAAGGTGTCCACGGACAAGATCAATGTGCTGCGGGCCTACGGTGCCGAGGTCGTCGTCTGCCCGACGGCCGTTGACCCCGAGCACCCCGACTCCTACTACAACGTCTCCGACCGGCTGGTCCGGGAGACGCCGGGAGCCTGGAAGCCCGACCAGTACTCGAACCCCAACAACCCGCGCTCGCACTACGAGACCACCGGTCCCGAGCTGTGGGAGCAGACGGAGGGGAAGATCACCCACTTCGTCGCGGGCGTCGGCACGGGCGGCACGATCAGCGGCACCGGCCGTTACCTCAAGGAGGTCAGCGACGGTGCGGTGAAGGTGATCGGCGCGGACCCGGAGGGCTCGGTCTACTCCGGCGGCTCCGGGCGTCCGTACCTCGTCGAGGGCGTCGGCGAGGACTTCTGGCCGAGCGCCTACGACCGCACGGTCACGGACGAGATCGTCGCCGTGTCCGACAAGGACTCCTTCCAGATGACCCGCCGCCTCGCCAAGGAGGAGGGCCTGCTGGTCGGCGGTTCCTGCGGCATGGCGGTGGTCGGCGCGCTGGAGGTCGCCAAGCGGCTGGGCCCGGACGACGTGGTCGTCGTCCTGCTGCCGGACAGCGGACGCGGCTACCTGAGCAAGATCTTCAACGACGAGTGGATGGCGGACTACGGGTTCCTGGAGGACACCGGTCCGTCGGCCCGGGTCGGGGACGTGCTCGACCACAAGGAGGGCCCGATCCCGACGCTCGTCCACATGCACCCCGAGGAGACCGTCGGCGAGGCGATCGACGTCCTGCGCGAGTACGGCGTCTCGCAGATGCCGATCGTGAAGCCGGGGGCCGGCCACCCGGACGTGATGGCCGCCGAGGTCATCGGTTCCGTGGTGGAGCGGGAGCTGCTCAACGCGCTGTTCGCCCAGAGCGCCTCGCTCTCCGACCCGCTGGAGAAGCACATGTCGCCGCCGCTGCCGCAGGTCGGCTCCGGCGAACCGGTCGAGGACCTGATGGCGGCGCTCGGCGGCACGAACGCGGCGGACGCGGCGATCGTGCTGGTGGAGGGCAAGCCGAAGGGCGTCGTCAGCCGCCAGGACCTGCTGGCGTTCCTCGCCAAGAACGCGCCGACCGGCAAGGCGTGACGCGGGGCCGGGCCCCGCGGGGCAGCGGGCCCGGCTTCACGAAAGCGGGGCCCGGCTTCGCGAAAACGGTACGAGCGCGACACGTACGCGCAGCACCGGCTTAACACGGGTCCGGCAGATTGATGGGTGTCGGCGGGGGAGACCCGTCGGCACCCGATACGGCGACACCGGACTACGGAGCGGCTCCCGGACCTCCACCGTCGCCGGGACGCGTCGACCGGTTCTGACCCGGGCCGCGTCCCTCGCGGGGACCGCCGTCGTCCCGCCCCCTGGGAAACCGGGGGTGCGGCGGTCCCCGCGACACACGGGAATCGGGTACGGGGAGCGGGTTCAGTCCTCCCAGTCGGAGGCCGGGCGCCCGGAACGCCGGTGGAGAAACGGCCAACTGCGAGCGGCGTGCACCGCGTTGACCGCGACGATCCCGAGCCAGGCGACGACCAGGCCACTGGTGTGGGCCGTACCCGCGCCGATCGCCGACAGCGGCACGGCCAGGACCAGCGAGACGATCGCGAAGCCGTAGCGCTCGGCGAAGCCGCCCAGCGGATGCGGCGGGCGCGCACCCCTGGCGAGGCTCACCCGCTGTTCGGCGAGGTGGCGCCGGACGTGACGGTCGAGCGTGGTGTCGAGCCGGTGCTCGACCTTCTCCAGGAAGGATTCGACGAGCGCGGACTCGTACTCCGAACCCAGCTCGCTACGGGCACGCAGGGCGGCGTCGAGCTCGTTCCTGAGCTCGGAGTCTCCGGCTTTCATGCCCATGAGGCTAGGAGCTGCCGCCCTCGCGCACAGTGGGGCTGTCCCCCCTCTTTCCCGGGGGGAACGCCTCACGGGGGGAGTCGCCGGAAGTCCCGGAAAGTCGTCCGTAACATCCGCCGCCTCCGGTGCGTGTACCCGGTGAGAACGGCGTCCGGGCCCGGAGACGGTCCGGGTTCCGGTGACCCGGCTGCATATGGACATGCAGATGCCATGCTGGCTGAATGGATCTGTCGGCGCCGGATCATGGTGCGCCGGATCGACCGAGGGGACAGCATGAGCGGGAGCGGCCCGGCCGCACGGTTGCAGCAGCTCTTCGAGGGGCGCCGGCTCACGCCCACTCAGCGCCGGATCGCGCACTCGATGGTGCGCAGGGCCGGGGACGTGCCGTTCCTGTCGAGCGTGGAGCTGGCCGAACTCGCCGGGGTCAGCCAGCCGTCCGTCACCCGGTTCGCCGTGGCGCTCGGCTTCGACGGCTATCCGGCGCTCCGCAAGCACCTGCGGGAGGTCGCCCCCGCCGGATCCGCGCCGGGGGACGGGGACGACGCGTACAACGAGTACCAGCAGGCGGTGCTCGGCGAGATCGAGAACCTGCGGCAGCTGGCCGAACTGCTCGCCGACCCGGGGCCCGTCGAGCGCGCGGGCAGGCTGCTGGCGGCCTCGCGCCCGCTGCCGGTGCTCGGGCTGCGGGCCGCCTCCTCGCAGGCGCGCGGCTTCGGGTACTTCGCGGCCAAGGTCCACCCCGACGTCCGGGTCCTCGACGAGGGCGGCAGCATGCTGCCCGACCGGATCGACGCCGCCCGGCGCGCGGGCGCCACCGCGCTGATCTGCTTCGCGCTGCCCCGGTACCCGAAGGAGGTCGTGGACGCCCTCGCGTACGCGCGGGGACAGGGGCTGACCGTCGTGTCCGTCGCGGACTCGGCCTTCGCGCCCGTCGCCGGGCACAGCGACCTGCTGATCCCGGCCGCAGTCGGCACCGGGCTCGCCTTCGACACCGCGTGCGCGCCCATGCTGCTGGGCCGGGTGCTGCTGGAGGCGATGTGCGACGCCCTGCCCGACGCCCAGGCGCGGCTGGAGGAGTTCGACGCGCGGGCGGCGGCGCGGGGCCTGTTCGTCGAGTGAGGCCGCCGCCGGGTGCGTACCGGTGGCGGCCCCGGCCCCGGGTTCCGGGCGGGCGTCGGCGGTGCCCCGGGCGCCCGGCGCGTACCGGGCCCGGACAATGGGGCCATGTTGGAACTGCTGCCGGGGATCGGTGTGGAGCTGCCGGGCGGGGCCGGGACGCTCCGGTTCGGGGCGGGGCCCGAGGAGGCCCTGGCCCGGCTGGAGGCGGCCGCGCCCCGGACGTACCGGGGGCTGCAGTGCGGCTCGTTGACGCTCGCGGACTACTCCGAACCGCGCCACGCCCATGACGCCTGGTGCTTCGGCTACCTCCACCAGCCGGAGTGGAACGCCTACGTCGATCTCGACAGGCTCCGGCTGAGCCTGGACGGCGGGGGACCGGACGCGGCGGACCGGCTCGCGCGGATCAGGATCACGGCGGGACGGCCGGGCTCCGGCGCGCGGGGCCCGGGGGCGGTGTGGGACGGCGTCGACCTGTTCGGGCACCCCGCCGAGGAGGTGCTCGCGGTGCTCCCGGAACCGGTCCGGCCGCCGGAGGCCCGGGGGTGGGTGGCCGTGCCGCGGCTCTCGCTCTGCCTGGACGGGCAGAACGTCCCGGCCGGTGGGCCGTGGCGGGAACTGGTCCTGGCGGGGGACGGGAACGGAGGCTGGGAGAGCTGCTGCCGGGGACGGTTCGGCTGTGCCGCGGGCGGCGACGGCATGGTCGGGATCATGCTCTGACCACCCCGTACCGGGGCCTTTCGTCCCGTGTCGGGGCCGCTCGTTCCGTGCCGGACGGCCGCCGTTTCTCAGACACCGCTCATCTGCGGCAACTACCCTCCGGCCCCGACAGGACCGGCCGGAGGCCGGGGACGCCGTGGGAAGAGAGGTACGGACGTGGGGCGCGGAGCGCAGTCGTTGGCGAGGGTGGCCGTGATCGTACGGGCCGGGGCCGCGCCGCTGTGGTGGCCGGGGCTGCTGGCGGCGGCGATCGGCGCGCTGGTGCCGGGGCTCACCGGGCGCCGGATCGGGCTGCTGGCCGGGGCGGCGCTGTTCCTGATCACCGCCGCCGCGGTGGCACTGGTGCGCGGCCGGCGGTACACGGAGCTGGCCGCGGCCGCCACCCGCGCCGGGCGGTCCGACTTCCTCCAGGACCGGGCCGTGACCGTGCGCGAGTGGCGGCGCGGACACCGGTGGTGGCTGTTCGGGGCGTTCCTGGCCGCCGTCGCCAGCGCGTTCCTGCTGCCCGCGGCCGGCGGGCTGGTGCTGGCCGGGGCCGGGGCCGGGCTGTGGATCAAGGCCGTCCGGATCGGCCGGGCCGAGCACCGGGACGACGCCCTGTACTGGGTGCGGACCGACTGGACGGTGCGCGGCCGGCCCGCGGGCAAGCGGGTCAAGGGGTACCGGACCACCGGACCGATGGCGGGGGACGCCGGGTTCGGCGGGGCGCCGCGCCGGGGCTGAGCCGCGGAACGGGCCCGGCCCGCCCTGATCGGCCCCGCGTCCGGGCACACCGGCGCGGGGCTGTTGACTACGAGTATTCAGACCTTCAGGATGTGAATAGAAGACTTACAGTCGCGAGGAGGCGCCGCCATGTCAGGACCCCGCCCCGTACGGGCACCGCGCGGTACGGAACTGAGTGCCCTGGGATGGCAGCAGGAAGCCGCCCTGCGCATGCTGCAGAACAACCTGGACCCCGAGGTCGCCGAGCACCCCGACAAGCTCGTCGTCTACGGCGGCACCGGCAAGGCGGCCCGTGACTGGCGCTCCTTCGACGCGATGGTGCGCACGCTCAGGACCCTCAAGCAGGACGAGACCATGCTGGTCCAGTCCGGGCGTCCGGTCGGCGTCATGCAGACGCACGAGTGGGCGCCGCGGGTGCTGATCGCCAACTCCAACCTGGTGGGCGACTGGGCGAACTGGGAGGAGTTCCGCCGCCTGGAGGCGCTCGGGCTCACCATGTACGGCCAGATGACCGCCGGTTCGTGGATCTACATCGGCACCCAGGGCATCCTCCAGGGCACGTACGAGACCTTCGCCGCCGTCGCCGCGAAGAAGTTCGGCGGGACGCTGGCCGGCACGATCACCCTGACCGCCGGGCTCGGCGGCATGGGCGGCGCCCAGCCGCTCGCCGTGACCATGAACGACGGCGTCGCGATCTGTATCGACTGCGACCCGCGCGCCATCGAGCGCCGGATCGAGCACCGCTACCTGGACGTGCGCGCCGACTCCCTGGAGCACGCCCTCCAGCTGGCCACCGAGGCCCGGGACGCCCGCCGCCCGCTCTCCATCGGGCTGCTGGGCAACGCGGCGGAGCTGCTGCCGCGGATGCTTGCCGAGGGGGCGCCGATCGACATCGTCACCGACCAGACCAGCGCGCACGACCCGCTCTCGTACCTCCCGCTCGGCATCGACTTCGACGACATGGCCTCGTACGCCGCCGAGAAGCCCGCCGACTTCACGCAGCGCGCCCGGGAGTCGATGGCCAGGCACGTCGAGGCGATGGTCGGCTTCATGGACGCCGGGGCCGAGGTCTTCGACTACGGCAACTCGATCCGCGGCGAGGCGCAGCTCGCGGGCTACGACCGGGCCTTCGACTTCCCCGGCTTCGTGCCCGCCTACATCCGGCCGCTGTTCTGCGAGGGCAAGGGCCCGTTCCGCTGGGCGGCCCTGTCGGGCGAGGCGTCCGACATCCACAAGACCGACAAGGCGATGCTGGAGCTCTTCCCGGAGAACGAGTCGCTGCACCGCTGGATCAAGATGGCCGGCGAACGCGTCCACTTCCAGGGCCTGCCCGCCCGGATCTGCTGGCTCGGCTACGGCGAACGCGACCGGGCCGGCGAACGCTTCAACGACATGGTGGCGAGCGGCGAGCTGGCCGCCCCGCTGGCCATCGGCCGCGACCACCTGGACTGCGGCTCCGTGGCCTCCCCGTACCGGGAGACCGAGGCCATGCTCGACGGGTCCGACGCGATCGCCGACTGGCCGCTGCTGAACGCCATGGTCAACGTGGCGTCCGGGGCCTCCTGGGTCTCCATCCACCACGGCGGCGGCGTCGGCATGGGGCGGTCCATCCACGCCGGACAGGTGACCGTCGCCGACGGCACGAAGCTCGCGGGCGAGAAGATCCGCCGGGTGCTCACCAACGACCCGGGCATGGGCGTCATCCGGCACGTCGACGCCGGGTACGACATCGCGGACTCGGTCGCCGCCGACAAGGGCGTACGGGTGCCGATGAAGGAGGACGGCCAGTGAGCCTGCCGTCCGGCGGCGGCACGGGCACCGGGGCCGGCACGGGTGCCGGCCCCCGCTCCGGGGCGTCGTCGTTCCAGGAGATGTGGCGGGAACTGCTGCCGGTCGGCCGCGACCGGGACAGCGGCGGCTACCGCCGCTACGCCTGGACCGGGGCCGACGCCGACTGCCGTGCCTGGTTCCGCGCCCAGGCCGAGGCGCGCGGGCTCGCCTACGAGGTGGACCGCAACGGCAACCAGTGGGCCTGGCTCGGCGACCCGCTCGCCGGGGACGCCGTCGTCGCCGGATCGCACCTCGACTCCGTGCCCGACGGCGGCGCCTTCGACGGGCCGCTCGGAGTGGTCTCCTCCTTCGCCGCGCTCGACGAACTCCGCAACAGGGGAGTGGAGTTCGTCCGGCCGCTGGCGATCAGCAACTTCGGCGACGAGGAGGGCGCCCGGTTCGGCCTCGCCTGCGTGGGCTCCCGGCTCGCCGCCGGACAGCTGACCACGGAGGCGGCCCACCGGCTCCGCGACGGCGACGGTGTCACCCTGCCGCAGGCCATGGAGGCGGCCGGGTACGATCCCGACGCCATCGGCCCGGACCCCGAACGGCTCGCCCGCATCGGTGCGTTCGTCGAACTCCACGTCGAACAGGGCCGCGCCCTCGACCTCACCGGCGACCCGGTCGGCATCGCCTCCGCGATCTGGCCGCACGGACGCTGGCGGTTCGACTTCCGGGGCGAGGCCAACCACGCGGGCACCACCCGTCTGGCCGACCGGCGCGACCCCATGCTCACGTACGCCGAGACCGTGCTGGCCGCCCGCCGCGAGGCCGAACTCGCCGGAGCCGTCGCCACGTTCGGCAAGATCTCCGTCGAACCGAACGGCGTCAACGCGATCCCGTCCCTCGTCCGGGGCTGGCTCGACTCCCGCGCCGCCGACCAGGCCGCCCTCGACACGGTGGTCACCGGCATCGAGCGGGCCGCCAGGGAACACGCCGAGCGGGCCGGGATCGACCTCGACGTCGTACGGGAGTCCTTCACGCCCGTCGTCGAGTTCGAGCACGCCCTGCGCGACGAACTCGGCAGGATCCTCAAGGGCCGCGGCGGTCACGGCGACGGCCGGCCGGTCCCCGTCCTCGGCACCGGGGCCGGACACGACGCGGGTATTTTGTCCGCCTCGGTCCCCACCGCCATGCTGTTCGTGCGCAACCCCACCGGCGTCTCGCACTCCCCGGCCGAACACGCGGCCGAGGACGACTGCGCGGCCGGAGTGGTCGCACTCGCCGACGTACTGGAAGGTCTCGCGTGCAGCTGACAACGGAACCGGCGGGCCGGTCCGCCACCGTGACGTACTGGCTGTCCCACGCCTGGCTCGGCACCCACGTCGAGCCGGGCGTCGCCCTGGACGTCTCCGACGGGATCATCGCGGGCGTCCGCACCGGCGTCGCCACCCCGCCGCCGGGCGCCACCGTGCTGCGCGGACTCACCGTCCCCGGGCTCGCCAACACCCACTCGCACGCCTTCCACCGCGCCCTGCGCTCCACCGTCCAGGTCGGCTCCGGCACCTTCTGGACCTGGCGCGAGACCATGTACCGGGTCGCCTCCCGGCTCACTCCCGACTCGTACCACGACCTCGCCCGCGCCGTGTACGCCGAGATGGCCCTGGCAGGCATCACCGCGGTCGGCGAGTTCCACTACCTGCACCACGCGCCGGGCGGCACCCCGTACGACAACCCGAACGCCATGGGCGAGGCCCTGATCGCGGCGGCGGGCGAGGCCGGCATCCGGATCACCCTGCTGGACACCGCCTACCTCTCCGCCGGATTCGGCGAGCGTCCGGGCCGGTACCAGCCGCCGGACCGGTACCAGCTGCGGTTCTCCGACACCACCGCGGAGGCCTGGGCCGAACGCGCCTCGCTCCTCAAGGGCGGCGGCCACGCCCTGATCGGCGCCGCCGTCCACTCCGTGCGCGCCGTGCCCGCCGAGCAGCTCGCCACCGTGGCCGCCTGGGCCGAGGAACGGCGGGCGCCGCTCCACGTCCACCTCTCCGAGCAGACCGCCGAGAACGACGCCTGCCTCGCCGTCCACGGCCGCACGCCCACCCGGCTCCTCGCCGACCACGGCGTCCTCGGCCCGCGCACCACCGGCATCCACAACACCCACCTCACCGACGAGGACATCGCGCTGATCGGCTCCTCGGCGACCGGCACCTGCATGTGCCCCACCACGGAGCGCGACCTCGCCGACGGGATCGGCCCGGCCGTCGCCCTCCAGCGGGCGGGCTCGCCGCTCTCCCTCGGCAGCGACAGCCACGCCGTGATCGACCTCTTCGAGGAGGCGCGCGCGATGGAACTCGACGAGCGCCTGCGCACCCGGACCCGGGGCCACTGGACGGCGGCGGCCCTGCTGCGCGCCGCGACCGCCGACGGCCACGCCGCGCTCGGCCGGCCGGAGGCGGGCGTCATCGAACCCGGCGCCCCCGCCGACCTGGCGACCGTGGCCCTGGACTCCGTCAGAACGGCGGGGCCGGTGCCCCGGCTCGCCGCCGAGGCGGTCGTGTTCGCCGCCTCCGCGGCCGATGTGCGGCACACGGTCGTGGCGGGGCGGCACATCGTCCGCGACGGCCGGCACACGCTGGTCGAGGACGTCCCCGCGGCGCTCGCCTCGGCCGTCGCGGCCCTGCACCGCTGAGAGCCCGGCGGGCGGCCCCCGACCGGGCGGCCACCCGCCGGACCCCGACACCCGCCCCCGCAAGGAGAGCAACCACCCGATGACGACGACCGCCATCACCAACATCGCGAGCCTGGTCACCAACGACCCCTCCCTCCGCGCGGATTCCCCCCTGGGCCCGGTCCGGGACGCGGCCGTCGTCATCGAGGACGACCGGATCGTCTGGGTCGGTGCGTCGAGCGCAGCACCCGCCACCGACGACGTCGTCGACGCGGGCGGGCGGGCGGCGATCCCCGGCTTCGTCGACTCCCACTCCCACCTCGTGTTCGCGGGCGACCGCACCGAGGAGTTCAACGCCCGGATGTCCGGCCGCGCCTACAGCGCGGGCGGCATCAGGACCACGGTCGCCGCGACCCGCGCCGCCACCGACGACGAGCTCTCCGCCAACGTCGCCCGTTACCTCGCCGAGGCGCTGCGCCAGGGCACCACCACCGTCGAGACCAAGTCCGGCTACGGCCTCACCGTCGAGGACGAGGCCCGCGCCCTGCGCATCGCCGCCCGGCACACCGAGGAGGTCACCTACCTCGGCGCCCACATCGTCTCCCCGGACTACGCCGACGACCCGGCCGGCTACGTCGAGCTGGTCACCGGGGCGATGCTCGACGCCTGCGCCCCGTACGCCCGTTGGGTCGACGTGTTCTGCGAGCGCGGCGCCTTCGACGGCGACCAGGCCCGTGCCGTCCTCACCGCGGGCCGGGCCAGGGGCCTGCACCCCCGCGTCCACGCCAACCAGCTCGGCCACGGCCCCGGCGTCCAGCTCGCCGTCGAGCTCGACGCCGCGTCCGCCGACCACTGCACCCACCTCACCGACGCCGACGTGGACGCCCTGGCCCAGGGGAACACCGTCGCGACGCTGCTGCCCGGCGCCGAGTTCTCCACCCGCGCCACCTGGCCGGACGCCCGCCGCCTCCTCGACGCGGGCGCCACCGTCGCGCTCTCCACGGACTGCAACCCGGGCTCGTCGTTCACGTCCTCGATGCCCTTCTGCATCGCCCTCGCCGTGCGCGACATGGGAATGACGCCGGACGAGGCGCTCTGGTCGGCCACCGCGGGCGGCGCGGCGGCCCTGCGGCGCACTGACATCGGCCGCATCGTCCCCGGCGCCCGCGCCGACCTGGTGCTCCTCGACGCGCCCAGCCACGTCCACCTCGCCTACCGGCCGGGCGTTCCGCTGGTCCACGCGGTCTGGCGGCGGGGCGAGCGCGTCCTCTGAGGGCGGTCGGGCGGCCGGGTGCCCCGACCGGCATCCGTGCGCGGCCCGGTGACGGGGCGTCGACATGCGGAAGGACCCGCCCCTGCCGGGACGGGTCCTTCGTCGAGGGGCGACGCTCACTCCTCCAGCGTCAGCCCCCTGCGTAGTTTGACCAGGGTGCGGGAGAGCAGTCGCGACACGTGCATCTGGGAGATGCCCAGCTCCTCGCCGATCTCCGACTGCGTCATGTTGGCGACGAACCGGAGCGAGAGGATCGTCCGGTCGCGCCGGGGCAACGAGGCGATCAGCGGTTTCAGGGACTCGACGTACTCGATGCCCTCCAGCCCGTGGTCCTCGTAGCCGATGCGGTCCGCCAGCGCGCCCTCGTGCTCGTCCTCCTCGGGCTTGGCGTCCAGCGAACTCGCGGTGTACGCGTTGCTGGCCGCCATGCCCTCGACGACCTCGTCGTCGGTGATGCCGAGGCGGTCGGCGAGCTCGCCCACGGTGGGCGATCGGTCCAGTTGCTGGGCGAGCTCGTCGCCCGCCTTGGCCAGGTCGAGCCGCAGCTCCTGCAGCCGGCGCGGAACGCGCACGGACCAACTGGTGTCGCGGAAGAAGCGCTTGATCTCGCCGATGATGGTCGGCATCGCGAACGTGGGGAACTCCACGCCCCGGCTGAGTTCGAACCGGTCGATCGCCTTGATGAGCCCGATCGTGCCGACCTGGACGATGTCCTCCATCGGCTCGCTGCGGGAGCGGAACCGGGAGGCGGCGAACTTGACCAGGGCCAGGTTCAGTTCGACGAGCGTGTTGCGGACGTACGAGTACTCGTGGGTGCCCTCCTCGAGGGATTCGAGCCGCGCGAAGAGCGTCTTCGACAGCGCCCTGGCGTCCAGCGGCCCCACCTCGTCGTAGGGCGGGATCTCGGGAAGTCCTTCGAGGCCGTCGCCGTGGTCGGTGGCGACGGGGCGGCCTCCGGTGTCATCGAGGTGACCGGAGCCGGTGGTGCTGACAGCAGTACTGATGGTGCTGAGGGTGTTGCTGCTCCGCGCGCCGTCCGTGGCGTTCGCGGCAGGGGAGTCTGAGGGGGTCAGTCCTTGAGGACCTGCTGACGTCGCGTCGGGGGTACGCGGTCCGTCGAGCCGGGGTGACATGGTCTCCTCCATCGTTCTCGGCATATGGCTGCCGATGCCCATACGTGTTCCTGCGGTGAAGCGGCGCCTCCGAAGCCGGCCGTGTTTTTTGGGGTCCCTCTACCCTTACCCGTTACGGACGGACAGTTACAAGCGCCAATTGATGCCATATGTCCGGTTTGTTGAGGTCTTCGGGTATCGCGTGGCGCACAGAGCGCGTACTGTTTCAAGAACGTCAGAAGCAGCACATACGGATCTGCGCACGCGGGGACGCGGCCAGTGACGAACGGCGAAGAGGGACGGGCATGGACCGCGGGACGGTCGGCAGCGCTAACCGGGGACGGCTTCAGGTCGAGGTCCGGACCGAGGGACGCAGCGAGGTCGTGACGCCGGTGGGTGAGCTGGATCACCACACGGCAGACCTGTTGCGGGAACCCCTGGAGCACGCGGTCGAACAGGGGCGGTCGCGCCTGGTGGTCGACTGCTCGCGCCTCGAATTCTGTGATTCCACCGGGCTCAACGTGCTGCTCGGTGCCCGCCTCAAGGCGGAAGCGGCCGGGGGAGGGGTCCATTTGGCCGGAATGCTGCCGGTGGTGGCGAGGGTCTTCGAGATCACCGGGGCCGAGGCGGTCTTCACCGTCCATGACTCCCTCGAAGCCGCTCTGGACGGGTGACCGCGCCGCGCGATCGCGACCCGGGTGCGCCGTCTGTTGCCCGTGTCACGTGATCCGCGCGGACGAAGCGGGTGTTGTCACGATTCGGCCGGGCAGAAGACATCCGGCGGGGCCACGGGCGACCGGCGCGCTCCACATCCGTACCCGTACCTGTATCTGTACCTGAAACTGCGACTGTCACATTGTTTCGATGGCGACATGGTGAATCGGTGAGGTGAAGCGCTGATGAGCACCACCCGGCAGCATCCGCCGGGCGACCTCGGCCGCGAGCCGGAGGACGTCGGCGTGGACGCACCCCTGGACGCGGGCGCCGGTGCCGCCTCCTCCTCCGGACCGGCCGAGTGGCAGTGGCACACCCTGTCGCTGCGCGACATCGGCGGCACCGTGCCGACGGCCCGCGACTTCGCCCGCCGGGCGCTCCACGAATGGGGCTGGCTCCCCGCGGCCGGCGCCGACGGCCGGGCCGCCGCCGAGGACGTCCTGCTGGTCGTCTCCGAACTGGTCACCAACGCCTGCCTGCACGCGGGCGGCCCCGAGGAGATGCGCATCGCCTACACGGCGAAGGTGCTGCGGGTGGAGGTCGTCGACTCGGGCGCGGGACAGCCCGCGCCGCGCACCCCGCACCGGGCCGGCCGGCCCGGCGGCCACGGAATGTTCATCGTGCAGCGGCTCTGTCTGGACTGGGGCGTCCTCCGGGTGCCCGGCCGGCCCGGCAAGACGGTCTGGGCGGAGCTGGCCGCCCCCGCGTAGGGCGCCGCCCGTACGCACACCCCCCAGGAGCGCGCCGGATCGGCGCGCTCTTTGTCTTCCCTCCTCAAGGTGCCGGGCGTACCTTGAGCGCCGATCTGATGTGTCGTCAGTAACTTGCGTCGGTGCGCCGCGGCGCGCGCGACGGCTCCCGAGGATTTCCGGCGACTTCCGGTGACTTCCGGCATGAGGGGAACTCAGAGGTGTCCTACCAGAAGCGAACAGCTCTCGCGCTGGCGTCCGCGCTGGCGGGCACGGTGGTGCTGATGACCGCGCCCGCCGCCCACGCCACCGTCGTGGACGTCGACTACAAGTGCAAGACCCCGATCGGCGACAAGAGCGCCGTGTCCCCCATCGACATCAAGAGCGTCAGGAGCGGTAGTGGCTACCGGCTCACGATGTCCTTCCAGAAGGGCGTCTCGTCCAGCCCCGTCGAACTGGGCAAGGGCGCGATGAACCCCAGCGCGGTGATCGAGGTGGGCGGCGCCGACCCGGGCCGGGTCCAGGTCTCCGGCCCGTCGAACTCCGCGGCGATACCCGCCAACACCCCCATCAAGATCAGCGACCTGTCGGGCACGTACACGCCGAGGAAGAGCGGCAAGGTCGACTTCACCGCCGGGGTGCTCACCATCAAGGCGCTGGGCACGACCACCACCTGCACCCCCGCCAACAACCCCGGCCCGTCGCTCCGGCTCGACGTGACGGCCGCCGGGGGCGGGGGCGGCACGGCGTCCGGCGGGGGCGGGAACGACGACCCGGCCGGCGGGCAGCTGCCGAAGACCGGTCCGCTCGACTCGGCCGTGGCGCTCGGCACGCTCGGCGGCACGGTGCTGCTGACCGGCGCGGCGGGGGTGCTGTGGCTGACCCGGCGGGGACAGCGGCCGGGGGCGGTGGGTCGCTAGGCGGTCCCGCCGACCCGACGCACCAGGTACGCCCGCGGCCGGTACGTCCGGGCCCGCGGTCCATGCCCCAGCCGCCGTCACGCACAGGGAGCCGCCCATGCCGCCGCCGACGACCGGCCGCGCCGCCCGACTCGCCCTCGCCGTACTGCTGTGCGCCCTCGCCGTGCCCCCGGCGGCGGCCGCCGCTCCCCGGGCGCCGTCGCCCGCGAAGGACGCGTCGTGGACGGCGCGGCCCGCCGGGAGCGGTTCGGGCGGGAAGGGCGGCAGACCGTACTTCTACCTGGAGGGGGCGCCCGGCAGCGTTCTGCAGGACCGGCTCTCCGTCACCAACCCCGGCCGGTCCCCGATCACCGTGCGTCTGCGCGGCACGGACGGGCCCGGGGCGGGGACCGCGCCGCGGCCGGGCACGGAGGGCGCGCCCGGCACCGGCCCCGGGGCCTGGCTGCGGGCCGCCGCCACCGAGGTGACCGTGCCCGCCCGCACCCGCGCCGACGTGCCGTTCACCGTCACGGTCCCGGCCGGGGCGGTGCCCGGCGACCGCTCCGGCGCGATCGTCGTACGAGGCGGCGCCCGCTCGGTCGAGGTGGACCTCCGGCTGCGGATCGGCGGACCGGCCGTGTCCGCGCTCACCGTCGAGGACGTCACCGTGTCCGGCCGGACCATCCGCTACACGCTGGTCAACCGGGGCAACACGGTCCTCGCCCCGGAAGTCGCCGTCCGGGCCGACGGGCTGTTCGGGACGCTGCTGCGGCGCGAGGCCCGCGCCCTGCCGGTGCGCCTGCTGCCCGGACAGCGCCTCGGGCTCACCGAGCCGTGGCGGGACACCCCCGCGCTGGACTCGACGACCGTACGGCTGCGCGTCACCGCGGCGGGCGACGCGCACGGCGAGGCGACCGCCCACGCGGTCTTCGTCCCGTGGGCGCCGCTGACCGGCGGCGCGCTGTTCCTCCTGGCCGCCGTCGCCACCGGCGCGTACGCGTACCGGCGCCGGCGCCCGCGCGGCCGGCCGGTGGACGACGGGCGACCGGCGGGCGAGGACCGGCCGGTGGACGGCGGACGGCTGCCGGGCGGCGACCGGTCCGAGCGGGACCAGCGGCACTCCGGGACGAGGCATTCGGTGCAGGCGGGAGCGGAATCGTGACTGGACAGGCCGGACCGGCGGCACTCCGGAGAGGCGGCCGGCGACGGACCGCGGCGCTGCTCGTCGCACTGCTGCCCGTGCTTCTGCCCGCCCTCCTGCTGCTCCCCGCGACCGGGGCCGGAGCGGGCACCAGGGCGGCAGCGGACACCGGGGCGGGGGCGAAGGCGGCGACGGCGGCGGACGCGAAGCCCGTGGTTACGCTCTCCGCACGGCAGGCGGGCAAGGGTGGCGGGATCACCGTGAAGGGCCGCGGCTGGCGCCCGAACGCGTTGCTGATGATGCTGATCTGCGGCCGGTCCACCCCGGACCGCGGCGTGATCGGCGGCACCAACTCCTGCGCCAACGCCGACGGCCGGGCCGTCACCACCGACGCGAAGGGCGGCTTCCGCAAGAAGCTGCCGGTCGCCGAACCGCCCGTGCCCTGCCCCTGCGTGGTGCACGTCGCCACCGTCACCGGCGAACGGGCCGACGCCGACGCCGTGTTCGTCGTCGCGGGCCACCCGACCGCCCCGCTGCCGAAGGAGGGCACGGGCGGCAGGCTCGCGGTGCTCGCCACCGCGCGGCTGGAGGGCGACAGCGGAATCCTCACCTGGTTCGGGGCCCCGCCCGCCCGGCGCCTCGTCCTCACCGTGGGCAACCTCGGTTCCGCCCCGGTCGAGGACCCGGTCTTCGAGATCGGCACCGCGCACGGCGTCTTCGCACCGCAGTGGGAGGAACGGCCCTGGCGCGGCACCATCGCCTCCGGCCGCAAGGCCCGGATCGAGCTGCCGGTCGAGCTGGCCGCGGGCGCCCACGGCGACTACCAGATCTCGCTCAGGTACGGCGGCAAGGTGCTGGTCGAGCAGCCGTGGGGGGTCGGCCGCCCCTGGGGGGTCACGCTCTTCTGGGTGCTGCTGTGCCTGGTGGTGCCGGCCGCCGTGTTCCGGATCGGCATGGCGGTCGTCGACAAGGTGCGCCCCCGCTCCGCGCGCGCTCCGGCCCGTTCCCCGGCCCGCTCCCCGCGCGCTCCGGCCCGCGCCGGACGCCGCCGTCCGCGTCCGGCCGCCGCGACCACGAACCCCCCGGCCGGGTCCGCCGACGACCCGGCCGCCACCACGGCCGCGCTGCCGTGGTTCACCCCCGATTCCGCACCGTCAGGGAACAGACCGACGACGAAGGGACAGTCGTGAGTACGCAACGGAGGACGGTCGCGGCGGGAGTCGCGATGATGCTCGGCGGGGCGGGCCTGCTGCTGGCCGCCACCCCGGCCCAGGCCGCCGACATCTCGTACAGCACCGAGTGCATACCCCCGCCCATCTCCGGGCTGCCGCCCGTGCAGGGCACCACCGTGGTGCAGCTGACCGCACCGGCGGAGGCCGAGGTCGGGGACACCGTGGAGGTGGTGTGGAAGACGGTCCAGGCCGCTTCCAAGAACCCCGACATGCTCGACCTGGGCAAGGACACGGTCAAGCCGACCGGCACGATCAAGCTGGGCGGCGCGGCCACGGGCACCCTGCGGATGGAAGGACCGCGGCAGAACCCGCCGATCCCGAAGAACAGCGACATGCTGCTGTCCGACATGAAGGGCACGCTGAAGCTGGAGAAGGCCGGTGAGATCACGCTGACGCCGGACGCGTACGACATCAATGTCTCCAAGCCGATCTCCACGGACACCAAGTGCAGCCCGAAGGCGGCCGTGCAGCCGGGGGCGACCATCAAGGTCACCGACGGCGGCTCGACGACCACGGGCGGCACCAGCTCCGGCACGACCAGCGGCACGACGAGTGGCACGAGCGGTGGCACCAGCTCCGGTTCCACCGCCGCGGGCGGTACGACCTCCGGCACCACCTCGGGCTCCGGCGGCAGCACGTCGGCCTCCGGAGGGACCACGTCCGGAACGACGTCCGGAACCACGTCGGGCACCACGTCAGGTTCCACGTCCGGTTCCGGCGGGGGCGACGGGCAGACCGACTTCCCGGGCAAGGAGGTCTCCGCCAACTTCACCTGCACGTCCCCCGGCCCGGCCGACATCGCCTCCAAGGTGACGATCAATGCCAAGAAGAGCGGCGGCAGCTACGCGCTCACGGTCAAGACGGCCAAGGGCGTGATGGACAGCCCGGCCGCCCTGCCCGCCGGTGCGCTCAAGCCGTCCATGGACATCACCCTGGGCGGCGCCGACAAGGGATCGGTGAAGGTCACCGGACCGGCCAACACCGAACCGCTGGAGCAGGGCAAGCCGGTCGACCTGTCCGACATGACCGGCACCTACAAGCCGGGCGCGTCCGGCAAGTCCACGCTCAGCCCCGGCACCCTGACGATCGACGTCACCCTGGGCGCCTCGAAGATCAGCATCCCCTGCAAGATCAAGGGCACGGTGAGCCCGTCGCTGGAGCTCGACACCACCGCCCAGGAGGGCGGCGCGTCCGGCTCCGCCACCTCGGGCTCGGCCGGGGCCACCGGCTCCGCGTCCGGCTCCGCGGCCTCCGGCGGCGGACTGGCCGACACCGGGGCCGGGGACCACGGCACCCTGCGCGCCCTCGGCCTGGTCGCGGGCACGGCGATCCTGCTCGGCGGCGCCGTGTTCACCTTCACCCCCTGGCGCAGGCTGCGCGGCACCGCCTGAGCCGTACCCGTGGCCGTGCGGGAAGCACCCGTACGGGAGCACCCGGGGCCGTCGCACCGCCGGCGCGGCGGCCCCGGAACGCACCGTGCCCGCGCCGTCCGGATCCTCCGGACGGCGCGGGCACGGTGCGTGCGACGCGGGGGAGGTGCGTCAGCGCACGTCACCCATGAGCTGGGTGACCTTCTTGCGGTACATCCAGATCGCGAACGCCGCGACGACCGCGAGCGCCGCCTCCATGGCCACGATCCCCGTCCTGTTCAGGTCGACACCCGCCAGCGACAGCAGGCTGGTGGTGCAGTCGCCCGCGGTGACCGCGAGGAACCAGACACCCATCATCTGGCTGCCGTACTTCGCCGGAGCCATCTTCGTGGTGACCGACAGGCCGACCGGGGAGAGGCAGAGCTCACCGACGGTCTGCAGGAAGTAGATCGACACCAGCCACATCGGGCTGACCTTGTCGCCGTCCGACGCCATGGTCAGCGGCATCATGAAGACGAAGAAGGAGACACCGACGAGGAAGAGGCCCGAGCCGAACTTGACGACCGTGCTCGGCTCCTTGCCGCGCCGGTTCAGCGCCAGCCAGATCCAGGCGACGACCGGGGCCAGCGCCATGATGAAGACCGGGTTGATCGTCTGGTACCAGGAGGTCGGGAAGTCCAGGCCCAGCACGCTGTTGGTGGTGGAGGACTCACCGAAGAGCGACAGCGTGGAGCCGCCCTGGTCGTAGATCATCCAGAACACGGCGGCGGCCACGAAGAACCAGATGTAGCCGGACATCTTCGACTGCTCGGCCTTCGACAGGTCCCGGTCCCGCTTGATCCGGGTCAGCACCGCGATCGGGATGATCAGACCGGCGACGGTGATCGGGACGAGCGCCCAGTTCAGGGTGTAGACGTCGGTGGCGACGAGCACGCCGTAGAAGACGACGGCGACGATCAGCCAGATCAGACCCTTGCGCAGGGTGGAGCGGCGCTCCTCGGCCGACAGCGGCTTCGGGACGACGCTGCTGCGCGCGCTGAGGTGGCGGGTGCCGATGAGGAACTGGGCCAGACCCAGCGCCATGCCGACCGCCGCGAGGGCGAAGCCGAGGTGCCAGTTCACCTTCTCGCCGACGGTGCCGATGATCAGCGGCGCGGCGAAGGCACCGAGGTTGATGCCCATGTAGAAGACGGTGAAGCCACCGTCGCGGCGCGGGTCCTCCGGACCGTCGTAGAGGTGGCCGACCATCGTCGAGATGTTGGCCTTCAGCAGCCCCGAGCCGAGCGCGACGAGCGCCAGACCGGCGAAGAAGGTGCCGGAACCGGGCAGCGCGAGCGTCAGGTGGCCCAGCATGATGACCGAGGCCGAGACGGTGACCGTCTTGCGCGGCCCCCACACCCGGTCGCCGAACCATCCGCCGGGCATGGCGAGCAGGTACACCATCGCCAGGTAGATGGAGTAGATCGAGGTGGCCGTGGCCGCGTTCATGTCCAGGCCGGAGCCGGACACCAGGTAGAGCGGAAGCAGGGCCCGCATGCCGTAGAAGCTGAAGCGCTCCCACATCTCGGTCATGAAGAGAGTGGCCAGGCCGCGGGGGTGGCCGAAGAAGGTCTTCTCGGATCCAGAAGTACTGGCCGGGTCCTTCGTCAGGCTGGACGCCATGGTCGATCCTTGTGTGCTCGGGACGCGACGCCTTGTGAGCGTGGTGCGCCCGGTGGGGGGAGGCCGGCACCGGCACGGACACGTCCCGCTCCCCGACGCCCCGGAGGAGATTTCGTCCCGACCGCCGTACTCGTCGAGGAGCCGGCGGAGCGACGGGGACCGACCGTGCAGGGATCCACGCCCGGTGCGCATCCTCGCGCTCCGGGCCCGGCCGCAGGTCATTCACTGACATTCACGACTGGCGGGTACCAGCCGGCAAAACAAAAGAGACCCTCGGCGCTAAAAGCTGCCCAAGGGTCCTTGAGTGGTGCAACAGGCGTCGAGCAACCATACGACATGACAGAGCCCGAAATGAACGGACTTGAGAGATGGATCACAGGTCCCGGTGGAGTCGTGTCCACGCATTCGAAGGTTTCCCTCCCCTTATTTCGCAGACCCGCAGGGCTTTTGGATCACCTCCCGGCATCCGCCCCGCGCGGACTACCATCACTGCATGACCCGTGTACTGCTCGCCGAGGACGACGCGTCCATCTCGGAGCCGCTGGCCCGCGCACTGCGTCGGGAGGGTTACGAGGTCGAGGTCCGCGAGGACGGTCCGACCGCGCTCGACGCCGGCCTCCAGGGATCGATCGACCTGGTCGTGCTCGACCTGGGCCTGCCCGGGATGGACGGGCTCGAAGTGGCCCGCAGACTCCGCGCCGAGGGCCACACCGTCCCGATCCTGGTGCTGACCGCCCGCGCCGACGAGGTGGACACCGTCGTCGGCCTGGACGCGGGCGCCGACGACTACGTCACCAAGCCCTTCCGGCTGGCCGAACTCCTGGCCCGGGTCCGGGCCCTGCTGCGCCGCGGCGCCACCGAGCCCGCCCCGCAGCCCGCGACGCACGGCGTCAGGATCGACGTCGAGTCGCACCGGGCCTGGATGGGCGACGAGGAACTCCAGCTCACCGCGAAGGAGTTCGACCTGCTCCGGGTCCTGGTGCGCGACGCCGGCCGGGTCGTCACCCGCGACCAGCTGATGCGCGAGGTCTGGGACACCACCTGGTGGTCGTCGACCAAGACCCTCGACATGCACATCTCCTGGCTCCGCAAGAAGCTCGGCGACGACGCAGCCAACCCGCGGTACATCGCGACCGTGCGGGGCGTCGGCTTCCGCTTCGAGAAGAGCTGACGTCCCGGGCAGCACCGGAGCCCGGGAAGGACCGACGAGCAGAAGCAACCATGCGCCGCAGACTGATCAACTCCACGCTCGCCGTGGTGCTCGTGGTGATCGCCGTCTTCGGCGTCTCCCTCGTCATCGTCGAGACCCGCACCATCAGCAACAGCGCCCAGGAGAGCGTCGACTCCGAGGCGCTGCGGCTCATCAGCGTCGTCGAGAGCCGGCTCGTGGAGGACGAGCGGCTCACCCCCGGCCTGCTCTCCCAGCAGATCGACAGCAAGCGCTACGCGCTGGTCAAGGTGCCCGGCCGGCCCGCGATCGAGGTCGGCGAGCGCCCCACCGGCAGTGTGATCCGCGGCACGGCCGAGGGGGAGCACGGCGAGCGGGTCACCGTCGAGGAGTCCAGTTCCGCGGTCACCCGCGAGGTCGGCCGCACCCTGATGATCATCGGCGCGGTGGCCCTGCTGGCCATCGTCTCCGCCGTGCTCCTGGCGGTGCGCCAGGCCAACAGGCTGACCCTGCCGCTGACCGACCTCGCCGAGACCGCCGAGCGCCTGGGCTCGGGCGACCCGAGGCCCCGCCACAAGCGGTACGGGGTGCCGGAGCTGGACCGGGTCGCCGACGTCCTGGACGCCTCCGCCGAACGGATCGCCCGGATGCTGACCGCGGAACGCCGACTGGCGGCCGACGCCTCGCACCAGCTCCGCACGCCGCTGACCGCGCTCTCCATGCGGATCGAGGAGATCTCCGTCACCGACGACCCGGACACGGTGAAGGAGGAGGCGAACATCGCGCTCACCCAGGTCGAGCGGCTCACCGACGTGGTGGAGCGGCTGCTGACCAACGCCCGCGACCCGCGCACCGGCTCCGCCGTCGTCTTCGACCTCGGCGAGGTGGTCAAGCAGCAGATCGAGGAGTGGCGTCCGGCCTACCGGAGCGCGGGCCGCGCCATCGTCTGCTCCGGCAAGCAGGGGCTGCGGGCCGTCGGCACCCCGGGCGCGGTCGCCCAGGTGTTGGCCGCACTGATCGAGAACTCGCTGATGCACGGCGGCGGCACGGTCGCGCTGCGCACCCGGGTCACCGGCAACCAGGCGGTCATCGAGGTCACGGACGAGGGCCCCGGCGTTCCCGCCGATCTCGGCGCCCGGATCTTCGAGCGGACGATCAGCGGCCGCAACTCCACGGGCATCGGCCTCGCCGTCGCCCGGGACCTCGCGGAGGCGGACGGCGGCCGTCTCGAACTGCTCCAGCAGCAGCCGCCGGTCTTCGCCCTGTTCCTCAGCCGGGTGGCCCGGGAGCGGGAGGAACCGGAACGCCCGGTGCGCTGACCGGCGGCCGGGGCGTACTGACAGCCGGGGGCGTGCGTACCGGCTGCCGGCGTACCGGGCACCACCGCCCCGTACCGGGCACCGGCTACCGGCGTGCCGAATCCGCCCCGACCCGCGGCAGCCGCTCAGTGCGGCGCTGCTTCAGGAGCCCCTCGGCGACCCTGACGGGCGGCCCGTCCGGGGAGTCCGCGGCGGCATCGGCCACGGTATCGGTCACGGTGTCGGCCGGGGCATCGGTCGCGGCATCGGCCACGGCGTCGGTCGCGGTGTCGGCCGGGGCATCGGTCGCGGCATCGGCCACGGCGTCGGTCGCGGTGTCGGCCGGGGTCGCCTCGTCGGGCCGGGGCCTCGTCTCGGGCAGTGCCTTGAAGACCCACGTCCGGTAGGACCAGAAGCGGAACATCGTCGCGATGCCGATCCCGAGGATCTTGAAGACATTGCTCTGGACCGGGCTGTTCCAGCCGAAGCCGTACGTCGCCGCGTACAGCACACCGGACTCGATCACCGCGCCCACCGCGCTGAACAGCAGGAACAGCGTCAGCTCCCGGGTGCGCCCGCTCTTGTCGCGGTCCCGGTACGTCCAGTAGCGGAAGCCGAGGTAGTTGCCGAAGACGGCGATCAGGGTCGCCAGCAGACCGGCCCGGACCGTCGGGATGTCCGTGTACCGCCAGAGCAGGTTGGACGCCCCGATGTTGACCACCAGGCCGACCCCGCCGACCACGCCGAACTTGGCGATCTCCCGGGCCAGCAGATCCAGCCTGGCCCGCAGTGCGCCCCGTTCGCCCATGGTGATCGCTCAGCCCGTCCGTCGATTACGTCAACCCGGTCATGCTAACCAGCCCGTCCGCGCCCCGCCCCGGATGCGGGGTCCGGTGTGGCGATGCTGTGACGTGACCGGGCGGCGGACGGACCGGGGCGGAGAGCGTCGTCCGAGGGCGTCGTCGGAGGGTCTCCGGGGCGGCGGATACCCTGGAGGAGTGACGTTTCCGGTAGTCGGCATGGTCGGTGGCGGTCAGCTCGCCCGTATGACCCACGAGGCGGGCATCCCCCTCGGCATCAAGTTCAAGCTCCTCAGCGACACCCCCCAGGACTCGGCGGCCCAGGTGGTGAGCGAAGTCGTCGTCGGCGACTATCGCGACCTGGACACGCTGCGCGCCTTCGCGCACGGTTGTGACGTGATCACCTTCGATCACGAACACGTACCGACCGAGCACCTGCGGGCCCTGGAGGCGGACGGCATCCCCGTGCGCCCGGGACCCGACGCGCTGGTGCACGCCCAGGACAAGGGGGTGATGCGCGCGAAGCTCACCGAGATCGGCGCGCCCTGCCCCCGCCACCGCATCGTGGCGGACCCGGCCGACGTGGCCGCCTTCGCCGAGGAGACCGGCGGTTTCCCCGTCGTCCTCAAGACGGTCCGCGGCGGCTACGACGGCAAGGGCGTCTGGGTGGTCCGCTCCGAGGCGGACGCGGCCGACCCCTTCCGGGCCGGTGTCGCGGTCCTCGCCGAGGAGAAGGTCGACTTCGTACGGGAGCTGGCGGCCAACATCGTCCGCTCGCCGCACGGCCAGGCCGTCGCCTACCCGGTCGTCGAGTCGATCCAGGTCGACGGCGTCTGCGACACGGTCATCGCCCCCGCCCCCGAGCTGGACGAGAGCCTCGCCGGCGAGGCCCAGCAGCTCGCCCTGCGGATCGCCTCCGAACTGGGCGTCGTCGGCCACCTCGCCGTCGAGCTCTTCGAGACCCGTGACGGCCGCATCCTGGTCAACGAACTCGCGATGCGCCCGCACAACTCCGGGCACTGGACCCAGGACGGCGCGATCACCTCCCAGTTCGCCAACCACGTCCGGGCCGTGCTCGACCTGCCGCTCGGCGACCCCCGCCCGCGCGCCACCTGGACGGTCATGTCCAACGTCCTCGGCGGCGACTACCCGGACATGTACCAGGCGTACCTGCACTGCATGGCCCGCGACCCGCAGCTCAAGATCCACATGTACGGCAAGGACGTGAAGCCCGGCCGCAAGGTCGGACACGTCAACACCTACGGCGACGACCTGGCGGACGTGCGGGAGCGCGCCCGGCACGCGGCCGACTACCTGCGAGGAACGATCACCGAATGACCTCCCCCGCCACCGCCGCACCCCTCGTCGGCATCGTCATGGGCTCGGACTCCGACTGGCCCGTCATGGAGGCCGCGGCCAAGGCCCTCGACGAGTTCGAGATCCCCTACGAGGTCGACGTCGTCTCCGCCCACCGCATGCCGCACGAGATGATCGCGTACGGCGAGCAGGCGGCGGAGCGCGGTCTGAAGGCGATCATCGCGGGCGCGGGCGGTGCCGCCCACCTCCCCGGCATGCTCGCCTCCGTGACCCCGCTGCCGGTCATCGGCGTGCCGGTCCCGCTGAAGTACCTGGACGGCATGGACAGCCTGCTGTCCATCGTGCAGATGCCCGCCGGGGTGCCGGTCGCGACCGTCTCGGTCGGCGGCGCGCGCAACGCGGGCCTGCTCGCCGCCCGCATCCTCGCCGCCCACGACGGCGAGCTGCTGGCCCGGATGCGGGAGTTCCAGCAGGAGCTGAACGACCAGGCGACGGAGAAGGGCAAGCGGCTCCGCAGCAAGGTCCAGGGTTCCGACTCCTTCGGCTTCGGGAAGTAGGGGCCGTGGAGCGGTTGGAGCGGGCGAGGGAACTCCTCGCCGAGTACCCGGTCGTCGACGGGCACAACGACCTGCCGTGGGCGCTGCGCGAGCAGGTCGGCTACGACCTCGACGCCCGCGACATAGCCGGCGACCAGTCGGCCCACCTGCACACCGACATACCCAGGCTGCGCGCGGGCGGTGTCGGCGCGCAGTTCTGGTCCGTCTACGTGCGGTCCGACATGGCGGGCGACGAAGCGGTCAGCGCCACCCTGGAGCAGATCGACGTCGTCACCGAGCTCCTCGCCCGGTACCCCGCCGACCTGCGGCGCGCACTCACCGCCGACGACATGGAGGCGGCCCGCGCCGAGGGCCGCATCGCCTCCCTGATGGGCGCCGAGGGCGGCCACTCCATCGACAACTCGCTGGGCACCCTGCGCGCCCTGCACGCACTGGGCGTCCGGTACATGACGCTCACCCACAACGACAACATCGCGTGGGCGGACTCGGCGACCGACGAACCGGGCGTCGGCGGCCTCTCGCCCTTCGGCCACGAGGTCGTACGGGAGATGAACCGCACCGGCATGCTGGTCGACCTCTCCCACGTGGCGGCCACCACGATGCGCGACGCGCTGGACACCTCCACCGCGCCGGTGATCTTCTCGCACTCCTCCTCGCGCGCGATCTGCGACCACCCGCGCAACGTCCCCGACGACGTCCTCGGCCGGCTGCCCGCCAACGGGGGCATCGCCATGGCGACCTTCGTGCCGAAGTTCGTCCTCCCGGAGGCCGTCGCCTGGACCCTGGCCGCAGACGAGAACATGCGCGCCCACGGCCTGCACCACCTGGACACCACCGAGCGGGCCATGCGGATCCACGCCGACTTCGAGGCGGCCCACCCGCGCCCGGTCGCCACCGTGGCGACGATCGCCGACCACCTCGACCACATGCGCGAGGTCGCCGGCATCGACCACATCGGCATCGGCGGCGACTACGACGGCACGGCCTTCCTCCCGGACGGCCTCCAGGACGTCTCCGGCTACCCGAACCTGATCGCGGAGCTCCTCGGCCGCGGCTGGTCCGCCGCCGACCTCGCCAAGCTCACCTGGCGCAACGCGGTACGGGTGCTGCGCGACGCCGAGGACGTGGCGCGCGAGCTGAGTACCCGCCGCGGACCGTCGCACGCCACGATCGAGCAGTTGGACGGCCCGGCCGCCTGACCGGCCCCGGCCACGACGGACGTGTGGGGTGCCCCTCCCGGAGGGGCACCCCACACGTGTTTTCCGGGCCGGGCCCGTACCTGAGCCGGGTCCTCAGTTCAGACACAGACAGAACGGGTGCCCGGCCGGGTCCGCGTACACCCGGAAGCTCCGCTCCCGGTCCGCCGCGTCCAGCACGGTGGCGCCCAGCGCGAGCACCTCCTTCTCCGCAGCGTCCAGATCCGGCACGACCAGGTCCAGATGGAGCTGCTGCGAACCGTCCGGGGCCGGCCACTGCGGCGGTACGTGACCGGGCGCGGCCTGGAACGCGACGACAGTGCCCCCGACCCCGGTCAGCTGCACCCAGTCGTCACCGCCGCGCTCGATCTCCCCGCCGAGCAGTCCGGCGTAGAAATCGGCGAGTGCGGCGGGGGCGGGGCAGTCCAGGACGACGGCACCCAGTGTGGCCAGAGCCATGACGTGTTCCTCCTCGGGACGACATGGTTACCGCTACATCGGTTCAACCGGTAACCGTTACTGCATGCTGCCCTATGACGGGTAACGTCGCAACCATGAGCGAGAAGGAATCCGCGCCCGGTGGACTCGCGCTGATCGAGGCGCTGGTCAACACGCTGGACATCGAGACCGGCGCGGACCGCCTCGACACGGAGGACGGGCGCGCCGCGTTCGGCATCGCCGAGCAGGACGCCGGTGACGCCCGGGAACTGCGCGAGGCGCTGCGCACCGTCTGCCTCGCCCACGCCGGCCACCGCCCGCCGGACGCCGCCGCGCCCCTGCTGGACCGGCTGCTCGCCGGTGCGCCGCTGCGCGTCACCGTGGACGCGGCGGGCGCCGCGGCCCTGCGCCCCGCCACCGAACCCGCCGGGCTGACGGTGCGGGTCGCGGCGGCCATCGCCACCGCTGCGGCCGACGGCACCTGGGCCCGGCTCAAGGCGTGCGAGGCGGAGGACTGCCGGTGGGCGTACTACGACCGCAGCCCGGCGGGGCGCCGCCGCTGGTGCTCCATGTCGGTGTGCGGCGCCCGCGCCAAGATGCGCACCTATCGCGCGAGGCGCGCCTAGGGCTTCTCGCCGCCGCCCGGTGCACACGTACGGTGCCCGGCCCCGCGCGCCCCAGGCCGGGAGCTCGTAGCCTTGATCCATGGCGAAAGCCGCATCCGACAGCGGGCCGGACAGCAGTGGTGAACCGGATGGAAGCCGCGAGAAGGGCGACGTCCCCGGGAGCACCCCTTCCGACGGCCCGGCGCCCACGGCCCCCGCGGCCGGGAGCGGCTCCGGCTCCGGAGCCGCATCCGACACCAGAGCCGGAGCCGTCGAGCTCCCCGTATGGACCAAGACCCTCGGCTGGTGCGGTGTCGCCGGCCTGATCTACCTGCTGATCTGCGCAGTGAGCATCATCAGCCGCGGCTTCGCGGGGCTGGGCGGCGACGCGGCGCACACCATGTTCGCCTTCGCCGAGCACCCGTGGGTCGGGCTGAGCGTCGGCGTTCTCGGCACGGTCCTGATCCAGTCGTCGACCACGACGACGGCCATCGCCGTCACCGCCGTGGGGTCGGGCGCGTTGCCCATCCAGGGCGCGATCCCCATCATCCTGGGCGCGAACGTCGGCACCACCGTGACGACGAGCCTGGTCGCACTGACCTTCATCGGCGACCGCACGGAGTTCCGCAGGGCGCTGGGCGCCTCGACCGTCCATGACTTCTACAACTGGCTCGCGCTGCTGATCTTCTTCCCGATCGAACTGATCTGGCATCCGCTGGAGCACATCAGCGGGGCGCTGACCAACGCGCTGTACGGCACGGACTGGCTGCCGAACCCGGCCCACTTCAACTTCATCCGGGCGGCCACCGGACCGGTGGAACACGGAGTGGTCCACGCGACCTCACAGGTCAGCAGCGCACTCGGTCCGCTGTTCACCATCGTGATCGGCGCCGTGCTGATCCTGGTGGCCGTCCGCTACCTGGGAAAGCTGCTCAAGATGCTCATGGTCGGCAGGGCCCGCGACACCCTGGTCAAGGCCGTCGGCCGCAATCCCTACCTCGCCATGGCGTCGGGCATGGGGGTGACCGTCATCACCCAGTCCTCGACCATCACCACGTCCGTGCTGGTCCCCTTCGCCGGAGCGGGCGTCCTGACACCGGCGCAGGTGTATCCCGTCGTGGTCGGCTCCAACCTCGGCACGACGTTCACGGTGGTCTTCGCGGCGTTCGCGGGGGTCGGACAGGACGCGAGGATCGGCCTGCAGGCGGCCTTCGTGCACCTGATCTACAACCTCTTCGCGATCGTCGCGATCTACGTGATCCCGCTCCTGCGCCCCGTGCCGCTGTTCTGCGCCGAGAGCCTCGCCCGCGTCGCCTCCGAGCACCGGTGGGTACTCGCCGTCTACCTCGGCACCGTCTTCATCGCGCTGCCCGCCCTGGTCATCGTGCTGGTGGGCGTGGTCTGACGCGCGACGCGCGACACCCGGGCCCCGACGGCGGAACCCGCCGGAGCCCGAGGCCACCCGGACCCGGCCGATCCGCCCGGATGCTCAGGCCTTCGGGCGCCCCATGGCCCGGTACGTCCAGCCGGCCCCGCGCCACAGCTCGCCGTCGAGCGCGTTGCGGCCGTCCAGGACGATCCGCCGGGACGCGATCGCGCCGAGCTCCGCCGGGTCCAGCTCGCGGAACTCGCGCCACTCGGTCAGGTGCAGCACCACGTCCGCGCCGCGCACCGCCTCCAGCGCCGACTCCGCGTAACCGAGGGTCGGGAAGAGCCGCCGGGCGTTGTCCATGCCCTTCGGGTCGAAGACGGTGACCTGACCGCCCTGGAGGTGGATCTGCCCGGCCACGTTCAGCGCGGGCGAGTCCCGTACGTCGTCCGAGTCCGGCTTGAACGTCGCGCCCAGCACCGCCACCCGCTTGCCCAGGAAGGAGCCGCCGCCCACGGCCTCACGGGCCAGCTCCACCATGTGGCCGCGGCGCCGCATGTTGATCGAGTCGACCTCGCGGAGGAAGGTCAGCGCCTGGTCCGCGCCGAGCTCACCGGCGCGCGCCATGAAGGCCCGGATGTCCTTGGGCAGGCAGCCGCCGCCGAACCCGATCCCGGCCCGCAGGAACTTCGACCCGATCCGCTCGTCGTGCCCGATCGCCTCGGCCAGCTTCATCACGTCGCCGTCGGAGGCCTCGCAGACCTCGGCCATGGCGTTGATGAACGAGATCTTCGTGGCCAGGAACGAATTGGCCGCGGTCTTCACCAGCTCGGCGGTCGGGAAGTCCGTCACCACGAGCGGCGACCCCTCGGAGATCGGCGTCGCGTACACCTCGCGCAGCAGCTTCTCGGCCCGCTCGCTCGCCACGCCGACGACGATCCGGTCCGGGTGCAGGGTGTCGTTCACGGCGAAGCCCTCGCGCAGGAACTCCGGGTTCCAGGCCAGCTCCGCGTCGGCGCCCACCGGTGCCAGCTCCGTCAGCCGCGCCGAGAGCCGGGCCGCCGAGCCCACCGGGACGGTCGACTTCCCGACGACCAGCGCGGGCCGGGTCAGGTGCGGGGCCAGCGACTCGAACGCGCTGTCCACGTAGCTCATGTCGCAGGCGTACTCGCCGTGCTTCTGCGGAGTGTTCACACAGACGAAGTGGACGTCGCCGAAGGCCGCGACCTCTTCCCACGAGGAGGTGAACCGCAGGCGCCCCGTGGACCCCTCGATGCCCTCGACGTGCCTGGGCAGCAGCTCCTCCAGGCCGGGCTCGTACATCGGTACCCGACCGGCGCCCAGCATCTCGATCTTCTCGGGCACGACGTCGAGGCCGAGCACTTCGAAGCCCAGTTCCGCCATGGCCGCGGCGTGGGTGGCGCCGAGGTAGCCGGTGCCGATCACAGTGATCCTGAGGGCCATGGAACGCTCCTGGGAGATGCGGACAGACGTGCGGTGAACGAGCATAGTCGTGCTCCTGGAGGCCCGGTTTCCGACCGGCTGCGAGGCTTCTGCCACCCCTGTCGTGAAGCTCACGCACGCTCGGCATAGGCCATCGTGGGAGCCTGGATCTAAAATTGGGTTACTTAACGGTAGTTAGCGTCTTTGGGGAGTGAGCGTCTTGGCGGGTTCGACCGATTTCGACCTGTACCGTCCGGCCGAGGAGCACGAGATGCTCCGGGAGACGGTGCGCGCGCTCGCCGAGGCGAAGATCGCCCCGCACGCGGCCGCGGTCGACGAGGAGGCGCGCTTCCCGCAGGAGGCGCTCGACGCCCTGACCGCCGCCGACCTGCACGCGGTGCACGTGCCCGAGCAGTACGGCGGCGCGGGCGCCGACGCCCTCGCCACGGTCATCGTGATCGAGGAGGTGGCGCGGGTCTGCGCGTCCTCCTCCCTGATCCCGGCCGTGAACAAGCTCGGCTCGCTCCCGGTGATCCTCTCCGGCTCCGAGGACCTGAAGAAGAAGTACCTGGGCCCGCTCGCCAAGGGCGACGGCATGTTCTCGTACTGCCTCTCCGAGCCCGACGCGGGCTCCGACGCGGCCGGCATGAAGACCCGCGCCGTGCGCGACGGCGACTTCTGGGTGCTCAACGGCGTGAAGCGCTGGATCACCAACGCGGGCGTCTCCGAGTACTACACGGTCATGGCCGTCACCGACCCGACCAAGCGCTCCAAGGGCATCTCGGCGTTCGTCGTCGAGAAGTCGGACGAGGGCGTCTCCTTCGGCGCCCCGGAGAAGAAGCTCGGCATCAAGGGCTCGCCGACCCGCGAGGTCTACTTCGACAACGTCCGCATCCCCGCCGACCGCATGATCGGCGAGGAGGGCACCGGCTTCGCCACCGCGATGAAGACCCTGGACCACACCCGCATCACCATCGCGGCCCAGGCCCTCGGCATCGCCCAGGGCGCCCTGGACTACGCCAAGGGCTACGTCCAGGAGCGCAAGCAGTTCGGCAAGCCGATCGCCGACTTCCAGGGCATCCAGTTCATGCTCGCCGACATGGCCATGAAGCTGGAGGCGGCCCGCCAGCTCACCTACTCGGCCGCCGCCAAGTCCGAGCGCGTCGACGGCGACCTCACCTTCTTCGGCGCCGCGGCCAAGTGCTTCGCCTCCGACGTCGCGATGGAGATCACCACGGACGCGGTCCAGCTGCTCGGCGGCTACGGCTACACGCGGGACTACCCGGTGGAGCGGATGATGCGCGACGCCAAGATCACCCAGATCTACGAGGGCACGAACCAGGTCCAGCGCATCGTCATGGCGCGGAACCTGCCGTAACAGTTTTGGCAGGTTGATATCCGTCCCTGGTGTTCTGGGAACGGTGATCGGCTTCCGGCCCCGTTTCAGGTCTGTTCTGGCGTCATGCCGAGGAACCCCTGGGCGGAGACTGGGCCAGGAAGCGCCGCTGACCTGCATAAGTGACAAGGCCCCTGGTGCCCCCAGGGGCCTTGTTCAGTTCGGCGGGGCCCTGGGCGGTGGTCAGGAGGTGTAGATCGTGGGGCGCTGCGCCACCTGGTCGGAGGTGAGTCCTTCCACTGTCAGGTTGCCCGTCCAGAGCCAGTCACGGTTGGCGTAGGTCGCATCGAATCGGACGCGCTTGCCGCCGGGTTCGAGTCTCCACCCTCGTTGCTGGAACTGCGCGATGCGGTCGCTGCCGCAGACGAATGCCCGGGTGGCCTGCGTGAGTACCCATTGGGCCAGTTCCTTCTCCCCGGCCGTGGCCCGTTCGCAGGTGCGGGCCATCTGCCACAGCCGCCCCCACTCGATTCCTGGAGTCAGCGGGCCGACGACGGCCACCTCTCCCAGCCGCCGCTGGTCGAGGTGATGCGTCGCGTATCCGAGGACCACGCCGAACACGGCGAACACGGTGACCCTGCTGCTCCCGGTCACATCCTTGTCGGATGCCATGGGCAGTACCTTTGCTCGGGGTGGGCCCCGGGCGCCTGTGACGTGCCCGGGTCCCACTTCGTACGAGATACGAGAGGGGATCACGCCGCGATCCCCGTGCCTGTCAGCGGTTCAGCAGCACGGGCCGTCGCCGCAGCACGCGGGCTGGTTGCACTCGGCCGCGGTGCCCCACAGCCGGGCATCGACGTCGAACCCGGCGGCCTCGATCCGGCCGGTCACCGACACCATCAGTCCGCGCGTGCGCACCTTGGACTTCGGGGCGTGGTGAACGAAGAAGCCGAACTGTTCGTGGCACCAGTCGGCGTACTCCTGGGTGTGGAGCATGAACGTGTGCCAGCCGGGGTCCACCTGCCGGCTGGGCGCCATGTCGTACGCCTTCCGGCTGCCCAGGACGTACACGAACGCGATGGCCTGGTCCATCACACGGTCGGCCACGCACCGCTCAAGGCCGTACTCGTCCGCACAGAACGCGGCGAGCCGGTCGAACAGCCCGGGATCGACGAGGTCCCGCCCGCGCCGCAGGACGGCAGGCGTTTCCAGCACGGTCGTCATCGGGTGACTCCTTCTGTCGATGGGGAGAGACCAGGCAGGGGACGAAGTGGGAAGCGGTGCCCGCCAGTGCCGCCGGACTCGCCGCGAAGGCCGGTCTTCTCCGGCTGCGGCATGTCTTGCTGCTCGCTGTTGCTGCTCACTCGTCCACCCGCAGGACGAGTGCCACGTCCGTGAATCTCCGGGTGAATGTGTCGTGCCCGGTCAGACCGGTGTGGGCCATGCACTGACGGTCCACCTCGGCCACATCGGAACCTTCGGACGCTTTCCAGTCGCATTCGTTCTGTCGGCAGAACGCGGCCACGTTCGCTTGGCCTTCGGGGTGCCTGATGATCCGGTGCTTCACATACCGCAGGACTGTTCTGACGCTCACAGCCCACCCCTACGGCTACGCCTGTTGGCCTCGGCAACCCTGGTGCTCAGTTCCTCTCGCACCGCTTGTGGACGGGCTTGGCGGTCCGGGCACTTCGGGCTGCCGCATTCGCACTTCGGCCAGCGAAAGGGCGAACCGGGGCCAAGGTCCGCTCCCTCCGGCCCGGGGTCGGACTTGCTTACCAGGAGCACACCGTCGACACCGCGCGCTCCGGAGAGACGGGAGAGGAACTGCCGGGCCTCGTTACTGCCCATGTGATTAGCTGCTCGGGTTTCGAACGTCCTGCCGTCTCCCACAATGACCCGCCTTCTTCCGTGAATTCTGGATTCAGCAATGATTCATCGAAGTGCGGGAGTTGCCCACCATTATTCTCGTTCTGGACTAAAAATCACCGGTAAGCTTCTGCCCATTCTTGAAGCAGAACCCTTGCGTCTTGATCGAACTGGGCGCACTCTTCGAAGAGTGAGAACACTGCCCGGTATTCAGAGATGTCGCGGACGTCTCGAAATACCATTCGACCCGTGAAGTTCTCCACCGTGGCCAGTCGGTCGTCATAGATTGTGAAAGTGTTCATGGGGCCGCGAGGTGCGACGGTTCCTGTTGGTATGACGCCGATGTGAACATTTGGCAGGCGGGATAGTGATGCGAGGCGGTCAATCTGCATAGCCATGGCCAGAGCCGGCACGATCGCCCACCTTGCAGCCTGCTCGGTGAGCAGGAAAGTGAAAGACTTCGACGTGTCATAAAGGACCGCTTGACGGTCCAGTTTTCGGGTCACCGTCTTGAAAGGGTCGCCCGGGGTGTGTCCAAGGCTGGCACGAATGAACTCGGGTGTGGCTAGCAGGCCGGTGATCATGGAAGGCAGGAAGTACCTAAGTTCCGTGGCCTCGGCCTCCAGTGAAGCCAGCTCCGACTGCCGCCTCTCCATGCCGCTACGCCAGGAGGATCTCTTGTCCTGCCATTCGGTATTCGCGATGCGCGCTAGAGCTGTGACTTCGGATATCGCTTCAGGCGAGGCATCAAGCGCTCGAAGGATGCGCTCAACATCCACGAGCTTCGGAGTCTTCTTTCCGGTCTCAAACTTACTAATCTGGCTCTGCGACATGTTGCAACGCCGAGCGAGCCGGTCCCCTGTGAGGCCGGCCCGCTTGCGCAGCGCGCGGAGTTTTTCTGCCAGATCAGTCCTGGACTGACCTAGTTGTTCAGGCTCGAATGTCACTCAGATTCTTTCACGTACTCGGCGAACGGAACGGAGCGGGCCAGGGCAACACGCTTCCATTCCAGATATGGGCTGACGTCGCCATCGAACAGTTCGCGGTTAATCTGAGTCCCATCCGATCGGAAGTTGAGGTGGACGATCTTTGATTCATCGAACATCCACCAGTCGGTCTCCGAGAGAGGGAGTCCGTAGTCGCTTTGAGTAACATCCAGAACTCGAATGTTCTCTCCAGCCTCGATGTTTCCAGGGATTCCCCAGGCGAATTGGTACCGCTGGTAGGCCGTCAATGGCTGACGCACGATCCGCACTCGCCCGATGGTGCGCCCCGACGCTATGAAGCCTCGCACGCGCTCATGCCACCGCGCATTGTGGTCAACTGGCTTCGGCTCTCCACGAAGGAAGCGGGCGACGTTTTCGGACTCCTTGGGCATGGTGTAGGCGGGTTGCGCCTCGAACCGCCATGCCTCGCGTTCGTACGCGTCGAACGTCCTCCGCCACTCGTCACCATCCAAGAGCACGTACAGCCTCCCTCAGCACTGCTTCCGGGATCTCCACCAGAGCCTCGCCCTTCGGGGTCTGGAAGGCGTCAGACAGGTCCCCTTGGACAACGAACGAGCCGGACGTCGTCCGGTATACGTTCGGGCAATCGTCGTCGTCACAGTTGGGCCCGTTCAGGCTGCCCGTAAGCCGCGTCAGTTCACTGCGCGCCATGGCGCCCCCTCTCGTCCGGCCCTGGTAGGGCCCCTGCCCGACGACGCTACGGAGAGCGTTGCCCCTCGTCCATGCCGACTCTGGAATATTCCCGATCCGGCATAAACGATCTTGTGAGAAGGTGCAGCCGCCCGCTCCCTCATTGCGGACGCGGTGGCATCCCTGAGCTGACCAGTGGAGGCGACACCTCGCGTACGGATGAGCATGGGGAAATGCTGGGGAGGCACCCCATGAAGAGGGTATCCATGCAGGTCAGGGCGATACATGCGGTAAAGCACCCAGATCTACGAGGGTGCGAACCAGGTCCAGCGCATTGTCATGGCGCGGAACCTGCCGTAACGGTTGCTGTCCCGAACATCCGGCCCCCGATGGCGACCGCCATCGGGGGCCGGATGCGTGTATGGGGCCGCAGGGCCGGGTGGGTCACTCCTCGGCGAAGACTTCGTCGGCGGTGGTGGCCGTGGCGGCGCGGTTGAGCCACTGACGGAGGAGCTGAGGGTCGGTGCAGCTGGTGATCTTCTCGTGGAACTCGTCGGCGGTGGGGATTCCGCGCACCTTGAGAATGAGCAGGATTCCTTCGGCCAGTCCTTCGGCCCGGCCCTCGGCTCGGCCTTCGTCCCGGATTTCTTCCGACATGAAGGACTTGTAGAAAGAGAGGTCCACGGCCACCAGGTTCCTCCACTGTTGTGCGGCCGAGCGGTTGCCCAGGCCCTGTGCGGTGAGTTCGACGATGGGATTGGCGATGGTTTCCGGTGCGTCCCGCAGTGCGGCGGACAGGGTTTTCAGTATGGCACCGACGTCCGGATTGTCGGCGTGTGTGATGGCGGCCAGGGTGGCGAGCGCGAGGTCCTTGCGGGCCTCGGCCACGTCGGTGATGACGGGCATGTTGTGCGGCCCGGCGACGAGGGGGCTCAGGGTGAGTGTCTGCCACCGACGGACCCCGATGGAGACGGGGCGCGCGGCCCATTCGGCGGTGGCGTGGTCCTGGCAGACGACCAGCAGCAGGACGGGCAGGGCATATCTGTTGTGGAGATAGCTGACGTAGTACGGCCAGCTGGCGGTCTTGCGCGGGTCCTTCTTGCCCTGGGCCTCGATGGCGAGGAGAAAGGGCCCCTCGTGCTCCGTCTCGATGCGCAGGAGGGTGTCCACCCGGCGTTCGACGGGACGGGCCTCGGTGAGGTCGGTGGGCAGGGCGACGGCCGAGGTCGGTGGCGGGATGTCGACGCCGAGCACTTCGGAGACGCGGGAGAAGAGGCCGGGGTACTCCTGGAAGATGCGGTGCATTGCCTCGTGGGGCGAGCTGACCATGCAGGTCCGTTCGGGTCGTGGGCGGGGTTCCGGTCAGGCGGCCGTGAGTTGTTCGGTGCGGCAGTCGCGGCAGTGGCTGGGGTGGGGGGAGCGGAAGGCGCGTTCGCAGCCGTCGCAGTTCTGGAGTGGGGGGACGGTGGCCTCGGGGCGGTCGGTGGGGGAGCTGTTCCGGGTTGCCGGGAGTGGTGGTGGGAGGAGCGTCGTGATCCGGTGGCGCAGGAGTCCGGCCGGGTGCTTGAGGGGGCTCGGGAGGTCGGTGGTGAGGGCCTGACGGATGGTTTCGGGGTGGGTCTCGCGTTCGAGCCAGGTGGCCATGCCGGGGGCGAGGGCGCCGATGTCGTGCTCGGAGAGGACGAGCCGGGGCGCGTGGCGGCGCAGGTCGGCCAGGAGCGTGGTGGCCGTGTGCAGCAGTTCCGGGGTGAGGTGTTGTGGCTGGGGGAGCGGGGGTGGCGGGGGCGTCGTGCGTGTGGTGGGGGTGGGGGCAGGGGCGGCAACGGGAGGGGGAGCAGGGGTGGTTGTGCGTGGTGGTGTGGGGGCGGCCGTGGGGCGTCGGCGGGGAGCCGGGGTGGTGGTGGCGGGCTGGTTGTACGAGACGGTGCGGGTGACGATGCGGCCGTCGGCGAGGCGTGAGCGGCTGCGGTGGAGGTAGCCGTGGGCTTCGAGTTCGCGCAGGGCGGCGGCGATGCGGGTCTCGCTCTCGGGGAAGCGTTCGGCGAGGCGCTTGATGCCGATCCTCGCTCCGGCGGGGAGCGACTGGATGTGGGCGGCGAGCCCGATCGCGGTCAGGGAGAGGCCGCGGTGCTGGGCGAGGTGGTTGCCGATGACGGTGAAGCCCGCGGCATGCCGGGAGTTGACGTGGATGACACCGGACGACGGCGTGGCGTCTCCGGGTACGGGGGACGGGGCGCACGGGGGCGCGGTAATCTGCGGGGTATCCATCGGGAAGGGCCTAACTTCCTCGGTGGTCAGGCCCCCGGTTGAGACGGCGAATCTCGGTCGGGGGCCGACGCATGTCTGGAGTTGTCGCGGCGAGCATATGCCGATCAACCCACCCGAAATCCAGCTGAGTTGCCTCATGTCACCTGAGTGGGTGACGGGGGTCGGGTTTGGTTGGGGAGGGTAATTTCCCCAGGTTCTTAAAAGCTTTATGCGTCGTGAGAAACGGGGACGCGGCTCACCGGGTCGTGGATTTCCGCGACCCGGTGGAGCGGTCGCGGTACCAGGTCGAGTTCGGCCCAGACCGTCTTGCGCGGCACGGGTCCGGTGACGGTTCCCCAGCGGTCGGCGAGCGCCGCGACGATCAGCAGCCCGCGCCCGGATTCCGCGTCGGCGTCGGGGGCGGAAGCGGCGGGCAGTTGCTCGCCCCGGGTGTCGGTCACCTCGATCCGCAGGAGCTCGTCGCGGTGGACGGCCAGACCGAGCCGGAAGTCCCGGCCCGGTACGCGGCCGTGGACGGCAGCGTTGGCGGCCAGCTCGGCGACGATGTGCGCGGCCGACTCCACGGGCAGCCCCCAGTCGCTCAGGTGCGCCGTGGTCAGGAGGCGGGCGAGCCTGGCGCCCCGGCGGGTGGGGGAGAGCAGCACCGTGAACTGCCGGGTGGGAGCGGAACGTTCGGTTCGGGTGATGTGTTGGTTCACATCGCTCAGCGTGGCCGGGGCATGCGTAGCGTGAACAGCGACAAGGCCCCTACGTACGGTGATTGTCCCGTGCTTGTCCAGTGCTGTCCCGGCTGTCCGGGGTGACGCGTGGGGGACACCAGGGGTTGGGCCAGGAACGGCAGGCGCGTCGGAAGTGGGGCACGGATGAGCGTGGATGAAGTGGGTGCGGAACGCGGCGACTACGGGGTGGACGAGCCGGGCTGGGACGTCGACCCGGACGACGAGTCGGGAGCGGCCGTGGTCGCGACGGTGGGCCGTCAGATCAAGGCGTGGCGGGAGGCCGCGGGGCTGCGGGCCGGCGAGTTCGGGATCGCGATCGGGTACGGCGAGGACATGGTCTACAAGGTGGAGGGCGGCCGCCGTATCCCCCGGCCGGAACTCCTGGACAAGGCGGACGAGGTGCTCTGCGCGGGCGGGAGGATCGCCGCGATGAAGCAGGACGTGGCGGAGGTCCGGTACCCGAAGAAGATCCGGGACCTGGCGGGGGTGGAGGCGAAAGCGGTCGAGATCGCGGCCTATGTGGGACACGGCCTGCATGGGCTGTTGCAGACTCCGGGGCACGCTCGGGCGTTGTTCGAGGCCCGACAGCCCCCGTACTCGCAGGACGAGGTGGAGCGGATGGTAGCCGGGCGTATGGCACGGCAGTCGATCTTCGAGCGGTCGCCCGCGCCCGCTCTGAGTTTCGTCCAGGAGGAGTCGTCGCTCTGGCGGCCCATCGGGGGCACAATGGAATGGCGGCGGCAGCTCGAACGTCTGTTGGAGATCGGCCAGTTGCGCAACGTCACCCTTCAGGTGATGCCTACACGCCGTGAGGCGCATCCCGGCATGGATGGGGACATCAGTGTGCTGAAGTTCAGGGATGGTTCGGCGGTTGGGTGTTCACACGGGGCGTTCAACGGGCGTCGGGTGACCGACCCGAAGCAGCTACGTATTCTCGAACTGCGGTATGGCACCATCCGGGCCGAGGCTCTCACGCCCCGAGAGACCCTGGCCCTCATCGAGCGAATGCTGGGAGAGACATGATCCGCAGGACTTCCGCACAGGACGTTTCCGAGTCGGCCTGGTTCAAGAGCAGCTACAGCAGCAACGGCAACGAAGGCGACTGCATCGAAGTCGCCGCTTCCCCCGGTGCGGTGCACGTCCGGGACTCCAAGGACGTCCAGGGCCCTCGCCTGGCCTTTGGTCCCGATGCCTGGGCGGGCTTCGTCTCCTACGCCGTCGCCGAGCGCTGATCCCGTACGAGGCCGGGCGTTGACGTCGTACGCGGCCGGGCGCTGATACCGCTCGGCCGTGTGTGCGACTGCGGGCGTCGCCGTCGGCAAGGTTCCGTACCTCCTTCCCGTATTCCCCGTACCCGCCGTCCATGACCTCGGCACACTGGGTGCATGAGCGATCACCCACAGGCACCGCCGGACCACCTCGTCATCAACGTGCGGCGCAGGGACGACCCGGTGTCCCTGGTCACCGAGGCGGACGCGCTCGCCGCGTCCCGGACGTACGCGAAGATCGTGGTCCGGGGGCCGCTCTTCGGCATCGCCGAGCAGTGCCGCGGCGAGCGGCCGCGGTGGCGGATGCTGACCGGTCTGGACACCGGCTATCCGCAGGACGCCCGCGACGAGCTGAACTCCCACCTCTGGTTCAGGGCCAGGGACGAGGCGAAGGATTCCCGCGAGCGGCGCTCCCTGCTGGACGCGGTGGCCCGGCTGGAGACCGAGCCGGTGAACGAGCTGACCGCCGGTGACACGCGCTACCGCGTCGTGCGCGCCGACGAGTTCGCCCGGATCGGCGAGCGGCGCATGGAGCCGCCCAGGCCCACGGACGTCGACTCGGAGGGCTGGGAGGGCCCGGCGAGTACGCCCTCGACGACCGAGGGCTTCGTCATCGACCACGCGGCGGCGGTGGGACTGACGGAGGGGCTGGACCGGATGGGGATGGTGCCGGTCGCGTACACCTCGGAACGCTTCCCGCCCGACGTGCTGGCGGACTCGCAGCGGGCGTTGCGGACCCACCCGGGCCTGGTGCTGTTCCCGGTCGTCTTCCGGGTGATGGAGCGCAATGAGCAGTCCTGGTCGATGGTGTCGGGGCAGCTCTCCACCCCGCAGGAGGCGCGGCGCGCACTGGTCGACCATCTGAGGACGATGCTGCCGCTGACCGAGCGGCTCGACGAGCGGGAGGCCGCCGTGTACGCGCGGGCGGCGGACGCGTTCATGCGGCGGACGCGGCCCAACGAGCTGAGCGTGCGGGGGCGTTGCTTCGAGATCGCCCGGATCGAGCGGATGATGCGCATCGGCCCCGCCGGGCCGGAGACACCGCGGCGCTCGGACGTCGACGACCAGGAACCCTCGAAGATCCATCCCACGATGGACGAGTGGGGCAACATCACCCGCGGTTCGTAGCGGACGAGCCGCGACGGGCGGAGACGGACGGAAGGGCCCGGACGGAGACGGGCGGAGACGGACGGAAGGGCCCGGACGGATTCGTTCGTCCGGGCCCTTCCGCGCGTCAGGTGTCGTCACTTCCCGGTGACGGTGACCTTCTCGTCGTTCTTCAGCTGCTCCACCAACTGCCCGACCTTGGTCTTGTCCCAGACCACGTAGCCGCCGACGATGCCCGACATCGGCATGTTCATCGACTTGCCGTCGCCGCCCGTGACGTCCTTCATGGCGAAGAACATCTGGCTCAGGGACCAGAGCGACATGTCCTTGTCGACGATCAGGGTGTCCAGGCCTGCGCCCATCGTCGGGTAGAGCTTGAACGGGTTGAGGATCGTGGACGGCGTCGCCGTCTGGCTCGCCAGCGCCGCCAGGAACTTCTGCTGGTTCTTCGTGCGGGCCAGGTCCGCCTCGGCGAAGGCGTACCGGGTGCGGACGAAGGCCAGCGACTCCTCGCCGTTCAGCGTCTGCTTGCCCGCCTGGAAGTCGGCGCCGGACTTCTTGTCCTTGAACGCCTTCGGGATGTCCAGCTCCACGCCGCCGATCGCGTCCACGATCTTGGCGAAGCCACCGAAGCCGATCTCGACGTAGTGGTCGATGCGCAGCCCGGTGTTGAACTCGATGGTACGGACGAGGAGTTCGGGGCCGTCCATGGCGTACGCGGCGTTCAGCTTGGTGACCTGGCCGCGACCCGGGTAGAGCTTGCCGGACTCGGATCCCTTGAACGAGGGGATCTCGACCTTCGAGTCACGGGGCAGGGAAATCAGCGTCGGCCCGTTCGATCCGTCGTGCAGGATCATCATCGAGTCGGTGCGGCCGTTGTCTTTCGGGCCGCCCGTGTGGAGCTTCTTCTTGTCCTCGGAGGTCATGCCCTCGCGGCTGTCGGAACCGACGATCAGGTAGTTGGTGCCGTCGCCTTCCTCGGGCCGCTCGATGACCTTGGAGAGGTCCACCTCGCGCTTGAGCTTGGAGTCGGCCCAGAAGTACGTGCCGATGGAGACCACGAGCACCACGACCACCAGGGCCAGCGAGCCTATCTTGATCCGACGGCGCCAGTCGGGCGGCGGGCCCTGGACGCGACCGCCGTCGTTCCGGCCGCCCCCGCCCCCGCCCCCGCCGTTGCCGCCGGCCCGTCGGCCGTCGCCGTAGACCTGTCCCGTGTTGTAACCGCTGTCGTACGCCGCGTTGTCACCGGGGGCGTACTGCGGCGGCTCCGGCCGGCGCTGCCGGGGCGCCGAGCCGCGCGGCGCGTTGCGCGGCTGCGGCGGCACGGAGGGCCGCTGGACATGCCGCATCACGCGGGCGCTCTCGGGTCGGTCGTTGTCGCTGCCCTGTCCGTAGCGATTTCCGCTGCGGTTGTCGTCGGTCCGCCCGTCGGGCCAGTCGCTCATACGGACCAGTGTGCAGGCCGGTGCCGTCCGCCTCACAGGGGGTACGGGAAATCGGGGCGGGCCTGTTGCCAAGCTGATGCATTGCCGCAGGACGCGGGACCCCGCATAAGGTGGACGGTATGACAGATCAGGCCACGCGCCCGGAGGGCGACATACAGGGCAAGCCGACCGCGGCTTCCCGGACCACCCTCAGCCACATCATGACCGGCAACGACACCAACCTGCTGGGCACGGTGCACGGTGGCGTGATCATGAAACTGGTCGACGACGCGGCCGGTGCCGTGGCCGGCCGGCACTCCGGCGGTCCCGCCGTCACCGCCTCGATGGACGAGATGGTCTTCCTGGAGCCGGTCCGCGTGGGTGATCTCGTTCACGTCCGTGCCCAGGTGAACTGGACCGGTCGCTCCTCCATGGAGGTCGGCGTCCGGGTCATGGCCGAGCGGTGGAACGAATCCACCCCCGCCCAGCAGGTCGGCAGCGCCTACCTGGTGTTCGCGGCGGTCGACGCGGACGGCAAGCCGCGCCCCGTACCGCCGGTGATACCGGAGACCGAGCGTGACAAGCGGCGCTACCAGGAGGCGCAGATCCGCCGCACCCACCGCCTCGCCCGGCGCCGCGCGATCAAGGAACTGCGGGAGAAGCGCGCGGCGGACGGCATCGACGACTGAGAGCCGTCGAGGGGCCTCGGGCCGGACGGCGTCGACGACCGGACCCCCGAGGGGGCGCGGTCACGGGCAGGCGACCTCGTCGCCCGTGACCGTGTCGAACTCGCCCCGGTCCGTCTCCTCGGCCCGCACCTTCCGGACCTTCTCGAAGTCCGCGCCCGCCGTCACCCGCAGCGTGGCGCCCTGGCCCGCCACCGCCCGCAGCTCGGCCCCGGGCAGGGCCTCGGCCAGGGACTTCGCGGACCGGTCCCAGCGCGGGTCGTAGGTGATCAGGGTGCGCTTCAGGTCACCCGGGGCTGCATTCGGGGTGTCCGGGGCCGTGCCCTGGGCGGTCGGGGGCGTGCCGGGGGCGGTCGGGGGCGCGTTCAGCGGGGTCCGTGTGGTGTCGAAGCCGGTGGCGTGCAGCGCGTCGTCGACCTTCCGGCCCAGGCCCTCCCTCGCGGTCCCGTTGTAGACCTGGACCCGGATCCGCTGCGGGTCGACGTCGACCTCCACGGCCTTCGGCCGCGCGGGGCGCTTCGGGGCGAGCGGCTCGTCCTCGCGCAGCGCCCGGAAGAGCTTCTCCGACTTCTGCTCGTCCCACTTGACCGTCGAGCCGATGCCCTTGACCGGGTAGGAGACGTTCCCCATCGGGACGGAGGCGAACTCGGACGAGGCGGGGGAGAAGCCGCGCATGGCCTGGCCCAGCTCCAGCATCTGCTCCGTGCCGAAGTCCTTGTCGGCCCGTACCGAGCTCAGCATCGTCGAGGCGACGTCCCGGAACTTCACCGGGTTCAGCAGCACCCCGCTGCCGGTCGCCCGCTCGATCAGCGAGGCGAGGAACTTCTGCTGGCGCTGCATCCGGCCCAGGTCGGCGGCCCCGTCGATGTGCCGGGAGCGCACGTACTGCAGGGCCTGTCCGCCGTTCAGCTCATGGGTGCCCGCGGCCAGGTCGAGACCGGTGTACGGGTCCTTCATCGGCCGGGTGGTGCAGATCTTCACCCCGCCCAGGGTGTCCACCGTCTTCATGAAGCTGGTGAAGTCGACCTCCAGGTAGTGGTCGATCTTGACGCCCGTCATGTGCTCGACGGTCCGCACGGTCAGGCCCGGTCCGCCCTCGGCGTAGGCCGCGTTCAGCTTCACCGGGTGGGCGGTGTGCTGCTCGCCGGTGGTCCGGTCCCGGTGCGCGGGGATCTCGGCGTAGCTGTCGCGGGGCAGCGAGACGACGCTCGCCCGCTCCTTGTCCGCCGACAGGTGCACCAGCATGATCGTGTCGGTGCAGTGGCAGGGCGCGCCGCCCAGCCGGTACAGCTTCCGCTCCTCCGGGGTGATCCGGTCGCGGCCGTCGGTGCCCACGAGCAGCAGGTTCGTGCCGTTGCCCGCGCGGGGCCGGTTCTTCATGTCCTTGAACGGGTCGACCCGGTCGATCCCGGTCTCCAGGTCGGTCACCACCGCGTGGCCGATGCCACCGGCCCCCAGCACCAGCACGGAGAGGCCGGTCACCATCCGCATGCCCCAGCGCGGACGCTCGTCCTGTCTTCTGGAGCGGTGCCGCGGCGGAAGCGCGCGGGAACGCGGCGGACGGGGGGAGCGGGGGGAGCGGTGCGGCGTGGGCACGGGGGGACACCTCCGCGGTGCGAGGGAAACCATTCGCACAGTAGGTCCATATGATCGGATGCCCGGTGCGTGACCCGGCGGGGCGCGTCCGTGTCCCCCATTCGCGGTAACGCGGCGGCCGGATGGTGACGCCCGGCGGGTGAGGTGAGGACCCCGGGTACCCCGAAGGGGCCCTCCGAAGCTTCGGAGGGCCCCTTCGGCGCGTCGTCGTGCGCCCGTTACCAGGTGAAGCCCGGCTGGATGTCCATGCAGGCGCCCTCGTTGTCGCCGTTGAGCGCGCGTGCGCTGTCCGGGGTCTTCTCGTCGGCCTCGTCCGCCTTGTAGTCCCCGTTCTCGCGCCAGTCGGCCCCCACGGTCAGGGTGATGCCCGAGACGTCGGTCGACTTCTTCACCGCCGACATCGGGATGCCGAGCGCCTTGGCCACGGCCTGGGCGTTGCCCTCCATGTCCACGCTGGGGAAGAGGATCTTGGTGCGGGCCGCCGCCTCGGTGTTCTGGGCGTCGACCGTGGCCCGGTCGAAGCCCTTGTCGGCCAGCTGCTGCTTGACCGTCGTGGCCCGGCCCTTGACCGGGTAGTCGAGTCCCACGCGCGTGCCGTTGCGGATGCTGACCGGGATCTCGGCAATCGGTGACGTGGGCTCCTTGACGGTCGGCTTCTTGCGCTTGGAAGCCTTGCCGTCGAGCGGGATGTCGTCGCGGACCATCTGGAAGAGCTGGTCGGCGTCGCCGGCCTTGGGGAGCACCCGCCCGTCGAGCGCGCCCGTGCCGTAGACGTTCGGCATCGTCGTCATGGTGATGCGCTTGGTGGGGGCCTTCTTGAGCTCCTCCGCCAGGTCGTACAGCTTCTTGACGGTGTCGAGGCCCTTGTCGACCGTCAGCGCGTCGGTCGCCGCCTCGGCCAGGTTCATCAGCTTGCCGGGGTCGGTGAGCTTGGTGCCCTTGCGCAGCTCACGGACCATCGAGTTCATGTACATGTGCTGGGCGTGCGTGCGGCCGAGGTCGGTGCCGTCCTCGAAGCCGTAGCGGGTGCGCAGCCACTGGAGGGCCTGCTCGCCCTTGATCTTGGTGGTGCCCTTCTCCAGCTTCAGCCCGGAGCCCTTGCCGTCCCTGGTGCGGGAGTGGACGTTCTCCTTGACGCAGACCGGGACGCCGCCGATCGCGTCGGCCATCGAGACCACACCGGCGAAGTCGATCATCATGAAGTGGTCGATGGTGATGCCGGTCAACTCGTACCAGGTGGCCACGCTGCATCCCGGACCGCCGCGGCCGAGCGTCTCGTTGGTCATCGAGAGACCGGTGGAGGCGGGGTAGACGCGCTTCGTCTCCGGGTCGGTGCACTTGGGGATCTTCAGCATCGTGTCGCGCGGCATGCTGATCACCGACATGTTGCTGCGGTCGGCGGACAGGTGCAGCAGCATCTGCACGTCGGCCAGCGGCGGCGCGTCGAAGGTGTCCTTGGCCCCGCCGAGCTTCTGGTTCTCCTTGGAGTCCCGCGCGTCCGAACCGATGAGCAGGATGTTCAGCGGGGTCTGACCGGCGGCGTTGGCCTTGTGGTCGGCCATCTTCCGGTCGCCGAGTGTCAGATCGGCCTTCTTGATGTTGCTGTTGAGGTGCTCGTAGTAGAGGTATCCGGCCCCCGCGCCGCCGATTATCAGCAGCGCGAGAACGGACGCGCTCCAGCGCAGCACCCGGCGTTTGCCCTTCTTGCCGTGGCGCTTCGGCCCCCCGCGCCGATGACCGCCCGACGAGGACGCCGACCGTCGGCCGCCGCCTTCCGGATTCGCGTCCTGTTCCGACGCGCCCTCGCTCAGCCCGTCCTCCGGGTCGAGTTGACCGGTGTGGCGGACGCGTGATCGTGTCCCCTCCCCGGGCGTGCTGCTCCGTCCCACCGGGACCCCCCTGTTGCTCGGACTCGTGATGTGGCGCGGTGACCCGGTGTCACTTGGCGCACTCTGCCTTGTCGGCGTTTGCCTGCTGGACGTCCGCCGGAACCTTGGTGGGTCCGACGATGGGTGTGCCCGCGCTCTCGAAGTCGTCGCCGAGCGTCAGGACCATCGCCTGAAGCCCCTCGGCGTCCTCGGTGCCCTGCTTCATGGCCGAGCCGGGCAGGCCCATCATGGCGGCCAGGGCGCGTGCCTGGTCCGCCTGGTTCGGTGCGTACTCCAGCGTCGTCTTCGCGGTCTTCGCCGGGGCGTTGGCCTTGTTCGACGACTTGAGCACGCCCTTCTCGTTCTGCAGCCAGACGACCGTCGTCTGCGCGGCCCCGGGGACCTTGCCGCCGTTGTACACGTCCACGCGCACGTCGCCCGCCGCGGCCTTGGGGCCCTTGAGGAGCGCGTCCTGCTTGCTCTTCGCGGCCTTCTTCTGCGACTTCACCTCGGTCAGCGAGGTGTCGTTGCGCATCATGGCGAACAGCGGCTCGGCCTTCGCCTCGTTCAGTACGACGGTGGCCTTGACCTTCTCGGCCGGGTTGTCGAGCACCGGCACCGTGGTGAAGGTGATGTTCTTGGTGTTGACCTTGCTGAGCTCCTGGGCCAGCGAGGCCAGCTTCTTCCCCGTGCCGATGCCGGTGTCGACGGTGAGCGCCTTGGTCGCGGCGTCCGCCAGCTTGTACAGCTTGGTCGGGCTGGTCAGGGTGTCGTCCGACTGCATCTGCCGCATCATCGAGGCGATGAACTGCTGCTGGATCTTGATCCGGTCCAGGTCGCCGCGGTTGCCGAAGCTGTGCCGGGTCCGTACGAACGCCAGGGCGTCCTCGCCCTGGATGCGGTGCTCACCGGCCGGCAGGTTCAGGTGCGAGTCCGGGTCCTTGACCGGCTTGGCCAGGCAGACCTCGACGCCGCCGACCGCCGTGGACAGCTCCTTCACCGCGTTGAAGTCGACCATCATGAAGTGGTCGACCTTCAGACCGGTGATCTGCTTGACCGTGTCCATGGTGCAGCCCGGGTCGCGGCCCTCCTGGCCGAGGCTGTTGTTGAACCGGACGTTCGGGGTGCCCGGGATGGTCTTCTCCGAGCCGTCCTCCTGCTTGCTCCTGCACTCCGGGATGTCGGTGATCAGGTCGCGAGGGATGCTCAGCGCCGTCGCGTTGGTGCGGTCCTCGGAGACGTGGAAGAGGATGTTGGTGTCGGCGTGGCCCACACTGTTCTTGTCGCCGTAGCCCTCGTTGCCCTTGCCGGTGCGTTTGTCGGTCCCGATGATCAGGATGTTGACCGGGGCGTCGTTGTCGAAGACGTTCTTGTTGCCGGACCCGCCCACGTCGACCGTGCTCAGGTTGCCGTTGAAGTGCTGGTACAGCGCGTACCCGGCCGCCGACAGGCCGACGAGCACGAAGGCCATCGCGCCGCCCGTCCACAGCAGCGCCTTCTTGCGGCGGCTCTTGGCGGCCTTGGGCGCCTTGCGGCTGCGGCGGCCCGCGGGCTCCGACCCCGTCGCCGTACCGCCGGACCCGGAACCGTCCTGGCCGCGTCGGCCGTTGGCCGAACGGCGGCTGCGCTGGCCCGGCACCTCGTGGCGCGCGTCCGGCCCGTTGCCGTCCCGGGCCGCGGCGCGGCGCCCGGCCCGGCCGTCCCGGGGGGCGTCGCCGTGCTCCGAATCCCCGTCCCGGACCGGGCCCCTGCTATTGGGGACACGCGGCGCGGAAGTCCGGGAAGAGCTTGCCGAATCCCCTCCGGAATGATTCAGTCGCAGTTCGTAATCACCGGTCTGCGGGTTGAGTACCCACTGGTCCGCGGGATCGATTTCGTCCGCCCGCCCACGACTTTGCGCATCCACGGTCGCTTGAGTCCTCCGTCGGTGCCACGCCAGGCGCCTCCCCCGATCAGGCGCTCGTTCTTTCGCTCCAGAAGTGCGCGGCCTGGCGGCCGGAAGCACCGGATCGCGTCACACTATCGGCCCCGTTCGGCATCGAGCGACGAGCGTGACAAATTCCACGGTCCTTACAACTGGTCATACTGCCCATTACACGCCGATCACCGGCCTCTGCTTGGGAATTGCTTTACTGCTCGCACAGGTCCGCCGCCGCGTTGTTGCCCGAATAGGTCGGTGTGGGGCTCGGTCCGGAAGCCTCCGGAGAACCGGTCGCGGCATTCTTTTTCCGGTTGTTCTTCTCGCCGTCATCCCCGGAGCGGTCCGCGCCGTCCCCGGACGGGTCCGCGCCGTCCTTGAGCTGGTCCGCCGGGACGACGACGACCGGGTCGTCCTCGCGCAGCCGCTTGAAGAGCCGGTCCGCGTCGGGTTGGACGAGTTCGTCCCGGTTCCGGTTGGCGGCGTAAGGCTGCCGGGGCACGGTCAGGAACTGAACCTTGTCGGTCGGTACGTCGCGCATGCCGCGCACCAGCTCGTACAGGTCCTTGAGGCTGTCCAGGCCCGGGTCCGTGGTCAGCGCCTTGGTGGCCGCGTCCAGGACCGGGTAGAGCCGGGTCGGGTTGAGCAGGACGCCGTTGCTCTGCACCTTGTTCACCAGCGCGCCCAGGAACTGCTGCTGGCGGTCCATCCGTTCGGTGTCGCTGCCGTTGCCGATCGACTTGCGGGCCCGTACGTAGCCCAGCGCCTGCTCGCCGTCGAGCGTCTGGCGCCCGGCGGGGAGCTTCAGGTGGGCGTCGGCGTCGTCGACCGGCTTCTTGAGGCAGACCTCCACCCCGTCCACGGCGTCGACCATGTCCTTGAAGCCGTTGAAGTCGACGACCATGTGGTGGTCGATCCTGACCCCGGTCAGCTTCTCGACGGTGCGGACCGTGCAGGCGGTGCCGCCGAGCTCGAAGGCCCAGTTGAACTGCGCGAATTGTTTCTTCGTCGCTTTGCCGTCCGCAGTGTGACAGACCGGGACGTCCACCATCAGATCGCGCGGCAGGGACATCGCGGTGGCGCTCTTCCGGTCCGCCGCCAGGTGCAGCAGGATCGTGGTGTCCGAGCGCTGGCTGCCGCCGTCGTCGCGGCCGTACTCGCGGTTCTCGCCGGCCCGGCTGTCGGAGCCGATGAGCAGGATGTTCTCCGCGTCGTGCACCACGGAGACGGGCCGCTCCCGCTCGTACGCCTTCAGTTCGGCCGCCGCGGAGACGTCCGTCCTGATGTTGCCGTCCAGCTTCCGGTACAGCCACCAGCCGACGCCCGCCGCGACCAGGACGACGAACGAGGCGCCGAGCGCGGTCCAGCGCAGCCAGCGGCGTCGATGTCCGTCGGCGGGCGCCGGGGCGGTGCCGGAGCCGGCCCCCGGCCCGCTGTCGCCCGGGGCCGAGTCGTCGGAGTCGTCCGGCGGTCCGGCGCTTTCGCTCACGTCTGCGTCCATCCTTCACGTTCGGCGGCGCGCTGGGCCGCCGGTCGCAGGAGTAGACGGCTGAACCTCACGCTTGGTTGTGTCCCGGGTGGGCCGTAACGCCGATCATGTACCGGAGTTGGGGTGCGACCCCGGGGACTCGGCCCGGTGTGGGCCGGACGGGTGGCACTCAGGGCACCTGTCATGCCGTCCTGTTGGTGACCCGCTCGCTCTCGACGCGCTTCGCCAGGGCGTCGGCGTCCAGCCGGTCCAGGTTCCGGCACAGGACCACGGAGCCCCCGACGGCCAGCGGTGCGAACAGCCCCGCGCTCAGTCCCTCCCAGCTGTCGTACGCACCCCCGGTGAGCAGCCGCGACCCTGCGGTCAGGCCGAGCCCGGCGGCGTCCTCGCGGGCCCGTGCCACCAGTTGCGCCGACGTCAGCCCGACACCGTCCACCGCCAGTGCGGGGGCGTCCGGGTCCACGGGGGCGAACGGGGCGAACCGGTCGCCCTGTCCCGGCACCTCGACCGCGTAGTCCGCGAAACCCTCCGGCGGCTGCGGGAACCTGCCGCCCAGCGGGCGCAGCGCCAGGGCGATCCGCTCGCCGGAGCAGGCGCGCGCGGCCTCCAGCGTGTCCGGGCCGCTGACGACGAGGCCGGCGGCGGCCGGGTCGCCCTGCACGTCGGCGACCACGCCGACCGAGGAACAGGCGAGCAGCCAGACCGCGGACTGCCAGTGCGCGGGCAGCAGGAGCGCGAGCCGGTCGCCCGGCTCGGCGGCGAGGTCGCCCTGGAGGAGATTGGCGGTCTTGGCCACCCAATTGGCGAAGGTGGCCACCGACAGTTCGACGCGTTCTCCGGTGGCGTCGTCGTAGAAAGTGACCAAGGGGCGGGCCGGGTCCGCGGCGAGCGCGGAACGCAGCAGGTCGGCAGGGGTGCGGTCGGTGGCGTTCATCCGCGCAAGAGTACGCGGCGGAGGTGGGCCGGGCGGGGTGGAAGGGCGCCGGGGACACCGGTTCGGCAGACGGTCCGTCAATTGCGGAGGTATGTCCGGGTAGCCGGAGTTGCAGAATTATGTCCAATATCATTTTTATGCGTGCCTTCCTAGCATCTTCGATCGGTGTCACCTGCGCGGCCGTCCTCGCACTGCCGTCGGCCGCGCCGGCGGGCGCCGCCCCCGACACCCGCACCGTTCCCGCCGCTCCCGCCGGGTCCGCGGCCTCCACCGACCTGCCGGGCTCGACGCAGTCCCTGCCGATGCGGCCCCTGCCGACCGCGTCCGGCCGGGCCGCCGAGAGCTCCGGCCAGGGGCTGACCGAACGTGAGGTCCGGCCCTTCTCCCTGGTCGGCGTCGTCTGGGACGACGTCGACACCGAACTCCACGGCACGGTCCAGGTCCGCACCCGGGCCGCCGGCACCGACCGCTGGTCGGACTGGCAGGACCTGGAGACGCACAACGCGGAGCACGCCGCGGACCCCGGCTCCGCCGAGCGCGATTCGGGCACGGTCCGGGGCGCCACCGCCCCGCTCTGGGTCGGCGACTCCGACGGCGTCGCGGTCCGCGTGGTCCCCGACCCTCCGGACCCGCAGGACCGGACCGGGCACGTGGTGTCGCTGCCCGGCGGGCTGCGGCTCGAACTCGTCGACCCGGGCGAGGACCCGCGACCGCTTTCCACGACGGACGGGGAGACGGGGGACGCGACGGAGCCGGGTGCCGGGGAGGCGGAGGGCGTCGGGAACGTGACCGGGGCCCAGGCCGCGCCGGACGGCCAGGCCATGACGGGGGCCCAGCTCCTGGCGGACATCCGGGCCGAGGCGGACGCCCAGGTCCTGGCGGGCATGCAGGCCGCGACCGGCGCGACCGCCACCCTGCCCGCAGCGGAAACCGGGACCGGGACGGAGACCGGGACCGGGACGGAGACCGGGACCGGGACGGAAGCCGGGACCGGGACGACGGGTGCGGAGACTGCGACGGAAGCCGGGACCGGGACGGAAGCCGGAGCCACGGCGGAAACCGGGGCGGCCGGGACGGACGGCCGCACCACGGCCCTCGAACCGAACGTGCTCCCCGCCCTGAGCCGGGCGGAGACCGAGGCCCAGGCCGGGACGGAGGGCAAGGCGGCGGCCGGTGCCCGCCCGTACATCGGACCCCGGCCGCGCATCGTCACCCGCAAGGGCTGGGGCGCGGACGAGAAGCTCAGGGAACGCGCCTTCGCGTACACCAAGACCGTCAAGGCCGCGTTCGTCCACCACAGCGCCACGGGCAACAACTACAAGTGCTCCCAGGCGCCCTCGGTGCTGCGCGGCATCTACCGCTACCACGTGAAGAGCAGCGGCTGGCGCGACTTCGGCTACAACTTCGCCGTCGACAAGTGCGGAAACATCTACGAGGGACGCGCGGGCGGCGTGACGAAGCCGGTCCTGGGCGCGCACACGCTCGGCTTCAACTCCAACAGCATGGGCATCGCGGTGCTCGGCACCTTCACCAAGTCGAACCCGCCCGCCGCGGCCGTCACCGCCGTCTCGAAGCTCACCGCCTGGAAGCTCGGCCTGTTCGGCGCCAACCCGAAGGGCAAGGTGACCCTGGTCTCGGGCGGCGGCAACAAGTACAAGAAGGGCAGGAAGGTCCAGCTCAACGTCATCTCCGGTCACCGGGACGGCTTCGCAACCGAATGTCCCGGAGCGCGTCTCTACAAGAAGCTCGGCTCGGCCAGGACCAGCTCCGCCCGCCTGCAGGGCCGCTGACCGGAAGCCTGCGGGACCGGCGCGGATCGCTGCGCCTGCCGATCGGGCCGGTTGGACCGGTCTGCATACACTGGCCAGCCGAAACAGGCCAGGTCCCAGCAGGAAGCAGAGTCAGTGCCGTGACAGAGGCAAAAGAAGCGATCCTCCTGGTCGGTGGCAAGGGGACCCGGCTGCGCCCGCTCACGGTGCACACGCCCAAGCCGATGGTTCCGGCGGCGGGCGTCCCGTTCCTCACGCACCAGCTGGCACGGGCCCGCGCCGCCGGTGTCGAGCACATCGTGCTCGCGACGTCGTACCTGGCGGAGGTCTTCGAGCCGTACTTCGGCGACGGCTCGTCGCTCGGCCTGCACATCGAGTACGTCACCGAACGCGAACCGCTCGGCACCGGCGGCGCGATACGCAACGTCGCGTCCCGGCTCGCGGCGGGGCCGGACGAACCGGTCCTCGTCTTCAACGGCGACATCCTCACCGGCCTCGACATCCGGGCGCTGGTCGCCACGCACGCGGACTCCGGCGCGGACGTCTCCCTGCACCTCACCCGGGTCGAGGACCCGCGCGCCTTCGGCCTCGTGCCGACGGACGGGAACGGCAGGGTCACCGCGTTCCTGGAGAAGCCGCAGACGCCCGAGGAGATCGTCACCGACCAGATCAACGCGGGGGCGTACATCTTCCGCAGATCGGTCATCGACACCATCCCGGCCGGCCGCCCCGTCTCCGTCGAGCGCGAGACCTTCCCCGGACTCCTCGCCTCCGGCGCCCACCTCCAGGGCATGGTCGACTCCACGTACTGGCTGGACCTCGGCACCCCGCAGGCATTCGTGCGCGGCTCCGCCGATCTGGTCCTGGGCCGCGCCCCGTCACCGGCGGTGCCCGGCCGGTGCGGCGACCGGCTCGTGCTGCCGACGGCCTCCGTCGCCGACGACGCCAAGCTCGGCGGCGGCACGGTGGTCGGCGAGCGCGCCCGGATCGGCGACGGGGCCCGCATCGACGGCTCCGCGATCCTGGCCGACGCGGTCGTCGAGCCGGGGGCGGTGATCACCGACTCGCTGGTCGGGGCCGGTGCCCGGATCGGCAGCCGTACGGTGCTGGCGGGCGCGGTCGTCGGGGACGGTGCCCGGGTCGGCGCCGACAACGAACTGCGCGACGGCGTACGCGTCTGGTGCGGGGCGGTCCTCCCGGACGCGTCGGTGCGCTTCTCGTCCGACGAGTAGGCGGACCGAGCGCTTCACGGACGGCGCGCTTCACGGACGGCGCGCTTCACTGGCGGAGAGCTTTATGGGCGGCGCGCGGGCCGCGGGTCCGGTGCGGCGCTTACCCTCGACAGGCAGCCCCGACGACCGAGGACCCCATCGTGGCCGGACGATTCGCCCCCCGCAACGCTCCCCGCACGGCCCTCCCGCACCCGGCATCGGTACCGGCTCCGGCATCGGCTTCTGAACCGGCTTCCGCCCCGGCCCCGGCTCCGGATTCCGCTTCGGCTCCTGGAACCGGTGCGCTGACCCGGGAGTGGACCCCGACCGGCCCGCTCGACCTGCGGCTCGTCATCGGCCCACTGCGCAGGGGGCCCGCCGATCCCACGTTCCGGATGACCCGGGACGGCACGGTCTGGCGGGCGAGCCGTACGCCCGCGGGGCCCGGCACCCTCCGCCTCGCCGCCCGGGGCGGCCGGATCGAGGCGGCGGCCTGGGGCCCCGGCGCGCCCTGGCTGCTGGACCGGCTCCCGACGCTGCTGGGCGCGACGGACGACCCGGACGCCTTCCGCCCCCGCCACCGCCTGCTCGCCCTGACCCGGCACAGCCGGCCGGGTCTGCGCCTGGTGCGCACCGGCCTGGTCATGGAGTCGCTGATCCCGTCGATCCTGGAACAGAAGGTCACCACGGACGAGGCCTACCGCGCCTGGCGCCTGCTGGTCCGGGGGCACGGCGCCCCGGCGCCCGGCCCCGCGGACCACGCCCCCTTCGCCGCACTCGGGCTGCACGTCATGCCGGACGCCCGCACCTGGTCCCTGATCCCCTCCTGGGAATGGCACCGGGCGGGTGTCGACGCCAAACGCTCGGCCACGATCCTGCGCGCGGTACGGGTGGCCCGCCGTCTGGAGGAGGCGTCGGCCATGGAACTCCCCGAGGCCACGGCCCGCCTGGAACTGATCCCCGGCATCGGCCCCTGGACCTCGGCCGAGACCCTCCAGCGCTCGAACGGCGCGGCGGACGCGGTCACGGTCGGCGACCTCCACCTCCCCGGCATCGTCGGTCACGCCCTGGCGGGCAACCGGGACGCCGACGACGAGGAGATGCTGAGGCTCCTGGCCCCGTACGAGGGGCAGCGCCACCGCGCCACCCGGCTCGTCCTGCTGTCGGGCCGCACCCCGCCCCGCCGCGCCCCGCGCAGGACCCGCGGCGACATCGCCCGCCTGTAGCGCCGGTGCGACGAGGCGTCCGCCGTACCGGCCGGGAACCGCTCGTCGTACCGATGCGATGTCCGCCGTACCGGCCGGGAGCCCCGTCCCGCCTCACCGCACCGTGACGAAGTCCTCCGCGTCCCGGCCCGCACGGGCCACCGGCGCGACCAGCGGGCGGCCCACCGCGACCGCCCCCAGCGGGTCCCACGACTCCGGCAGGTCCAGCACCTTGCGCACCACGTCCCGGCAGAACATCGTCGAGGACACCCACGCCGACCCCAGCCGCTCACCGGCCAGCGCCACCAGGAAGTTCTGGATGCCGGCCCCCGCGGCGACCACGAACATCTCGCGCTCCGCGCCGTCCCGCCGCTCGTCCCCGTACGTGTGGGAGCCGTCCATCACCAGGCACGGCACCACCAGGTACGGCGCCCGGCGCAGCACGTCACCGCGCCGCACCCGCTTCGCGATCGACTCCTCGCTCTTCCCGTCGCGCCGCAGATCCGCGATCCACGCGTCCCGCATCGCGTCGAGCAGCCGGGTCCGGGACTCCTCTGACTCCAGCAGGACGAACCGCCACGGCGTCGTGTGGTGCGGCGCGGGCGCCGTCACGGCGGCGGCCACGGCCCGCCGCACCGCCCCCGGGTCCACCGGGTCGTCGGCGAACTCGCGCACCGTGCGCCGCAGGGTCACCGCCTCCCGCACCGCCTCCGACGTACCGAGCCGGAACATGTCGTCGGCCGCGCCCCGCACCATCGCCCGGGCGCCGCCCGCCTCGTCCGTCGGGTCCACCACGTGGCCGAGCCCCCGGACCACCGCGACCGGCAGCCCCGCGGCCTTGCCCTTGACCAGGTCGCCGGCCGAGGCCAGTTCGTCGGCGGTGGCCACCACGGTCGCGCTCAGCGGATTGCCGTACGCGTCCGTGCCGCCGCGCAGGTCGTCCAGCACCCGGACCCCGGCCGCCCCGATCGCCACATCGGTCAACCCGCTGCGCCAGGGGCGCCCGAAGGTGTCCGTGACGACGACGCCGACCTCGACGCCGAGGCCGTCCCGCAGCCCGTCCCGGATCGCCCGCGCCGAGGCGTCGGGGTCCTCGGGCAGCAGCAGCACCGTCCCGGCGGGGGTGTTCGAGGCGTCGACCCCGGCCGCGGCCATGACCAGGCCCTGCCGGTTCTCGACGATGCGCAGCGTGCCGCGCCGCGCCACCACCCGTACCGTCTCGGCGTCGATCGCCGCCTCCCGGTCGGTGGCCTCGACGATCCGGCCCTCCGCCTTGGAGACGATCTTCGAGGTGACCAGCAGCACGTCGCCGTCGACCAGCCCCGGCTCGGCCGCGGCGATCAGCTTCGCCAGGTCGTCCCCGGCCCGCACCTCGGGCATCCCGGGCAGCGCCCAGACCCGGTAGGCCGGCGGGGAAGAAGGAGCGGGGGAAGCAGAGGGGGCGAGGACGTCCGCGGGCCCGGGGGAGTCGGCGCTCACGCCCGTACCTCCTCGGCCAGCGCCAGTGCCTGCCGCGCCATCTCCGCCGTCGCGTCGACATCGGTCATCATCAGCGGCACGGCGCGGCACCGGATGCCCGCGGCCTCCACCTCGTCGACCGCCCCGGCGTCCACGGTGTCGACGAGCCAACCGTCGAGCAGCCCGGAGCCGTAGTGCCGGGCCACGGCCGAAGCCGTCGACTCCACGCCCACCGCGGCGAGCACCTTGTCCGCCATGCCGCGCACGGGCGCGTCCCCGACGATGGGGGAGAGGCCGACGACCGGCACCCCGGCCTCCGCGACGGCCTCCCGGATGCCGGGCACGGCGAGGATCGTCCCCACCGACACGACGGGGTTGGACGGCGGGAAGAGGATCACGTCGGCCTCGGCGACGGCCTCCAGCACGCCCGGCGCGGGCTTGGCCTGCTCGGCGCCGACCGGCACGATCGCCTGCGCCTCGACCGAGGCGCGCAGCTTCACCCAGTACTCCTGGAAGTGGATCGCCCGGCGCTCGCCGTCGAGGTCGACCGCGACGTGCGTCTCGACCCGGTCGTCGGACATCGGCAGCAGCCGGACACCGGGCTTCCAGCGCGCGCAGAGCGCCTCGGTGACGGCGCTCAGCGGGTAGCCCGCGCCCAGCATCTGCGTGCGGACGATGTGCGTCGCGAAGTCGCGGTCGCCGAGCCCGAACCACTCGGGCCCCACGCCGTACGCCGCGAGCTCCTCCTTGACGTGGAAGCTCTCGTCCGTACGCCCCCAGCCCTGCTCCTCGTTGATGCCACCGCCGAGGGTGTACATCACGGTGTCGAGGTCGGGGCAGACCTTCAGCCCGAACAGATGGATGTCGTCACCGGTGTTGCCGATCACCGTGATGTCCGCCCCGGGCGCGGCCTGCTTGAGGCCACGCAGGAAACGAGCACCGCCGATACCGCCGGCCAGAACCACAATGCGCATGCGGACAGTCTGTCAGGCGGAGCCTGATCCTTGTGGGGGTGGTGGCGGGCGACGGGTGGGACTGTCGGGCGGAGCCTGATCCTTGTGGGGTGGTGGTGGTGGTGGTGCGTGGTGCATGGGGCGTGGGGCGTCAGGCGGGTACGACGTCCGCGGTCGCCGGGGAGCACTGCGCCGCGTGCATCGGCATCTCGGTCAGCCCGGGGTAGTAGACGTGCAGGCTGACGGCCGGTTCGAGCGAGTCGTTGACCACCTCGTGCACGTAGCCGGGGGCGAAGACCCGCTGCGCGCCGGGTTCCAGGGTCCGGTCGCCGCGGTCGGTGCGCTCGGTCAGCCGGCCCTCCAGGAGGGTCAGCACGCCGGAGGACGGGCCGTGGTCGTGGCGTCCGCTGCCCTGGCCGGGCACCCAGCTGAGCAGCCAGACCTCGTAGCCGGGTCCTGCGTGCAGCCGGTGGTACCAGCGGGTGGTGGCGTCGTACCGGACGAGCGGTTCCCACCGCGCGCGGTCGGCGGCGATGCGGCGGGCGAGCCCGACGAACTCGGCCACGGTGGCGGGGTGCTCGCGGGGCGGCTGGAGGAGGTGCTGGACTTCGAGGATGTCGCCGGCGATCTGCAGGTCGCTGTTGCTGTTCATGGATGAGGTGGTTCCTCGGCATGGGGGGGTGCGTGTGCGGGGTGTCGCGGAGACCGGAGAGCCGCGGCCGTACGGGACGGACGTCCCGCGGAACGCTCTGCGGATCTGCGGAGGAGCTCCGCGCGGAAGAGCTGGATCGAAGAAGCCGGATCAGAGCCGGTGCCCGGGGGGCATCAACAGCTGCGACAGCTGGAACAGCAACAGCGGGCCTGGACAGCGGTGCGGAACCCACGGACGTGGGTGGCGTACATCGCTGCGGTCGCTGGCATGCAGTCAAGGAGACCGGCTCGATGTCGCCGCTGTCAACCCGGTGCCCGGTTTGGCGGCAATGTTTCACCCCATCCGGTCGGACGGTCAGCAGAAAGGTTTATTCAGCCATGGTGGCGGAGATGTGGCGCACCAACCGCTCCCGTAAACGCCGTTGAAGGTCCGTGACCCGGCTGTGATCTTGGTCGCTTCGGTGATCGAATCCGAAACACGGAGATGGCTCCACTCGTCTCACCCAGTGAGAGGCGGGGGCGTGATGAGACCCACGGCATATGTCAGTTTTTTGCTGATTTGCACACTTTCCGCATACGTTTGGTTCCGCAGAGTGAATACCGAGGCCAATAGCAGATCCTCGCTTGACTGGCCTGGAGATACACACTTGTAATTTCACTCGTGTCGTTCGGCCGCGATCAGTAACGGCTGCATCACGGGGACGCAAGAGACAGACGAGGGGCGCACATGACCGAGCTGTTCCAGCAACTGCTGGTCGAGGACGCGGACGAGGAACTCGGCTGGCAGGAGCGCGCACTGTGCGCCCAGACCGATCCCGAGTCCTTCTTCCCCGAGAAGGGCGGATCCACCCGCGAGGCCAAGAAGGTCTGCCTCGCCTGTGAAGTCCGGTCCGAATGCCTTGAGTACGCCCTTTCCAACGACGAACGCTTCGGAATCTGGGGCGGTCTTTCGGAACGTGAGCGACGCCGCCTGAAAAAGGCCGCAGTCTGACCGCGGAACCCCGCGACAGGACGAGACGGAGCCCGCACCGCGACGAGCGGAACGGCGGGACGAGCGGAACGACGGGGCGGGTGGCCCGCCGTCCACCGCACACGGCCCGCCACAGCGGGCGGACCACCCCGCGGACGCGTCGTTCGCGACAATGATCCCCGCGGCCGGTCGGACGCCCGAAACCCGGGCTCCGTGATTCCGCCGAACCCCGAACCCCGGACCGCGAACCCCGAACCGCGAACAGCGACCGGCCATGGCCCGTCGTCTGCACCTTGCCCGCAGGCGACGGGCCGTCGCCGTGCCCGGCTGTCCCCGACCGTCCCGCCCGGCCCGTGCCCGGCCGCTCCCGCCCGGCCTGTCCCCGGCAGCCCCGCCCGGCCGCCGTCCCGCCGTCGGCGCGGGCCGGTAACCGGTGTCGTCGCCGGTGCCGCCACCGGCTCCGCGGCCCTCGGACCGGGCCCCGTTCGAGCGCTCGGCATCGCCGTGGTTATCCGTACCGTTAGTGTGGGGCCCCGTCCGAGACGCGCCAACGCCCTGACGGAGCGCGCGTGTACACCGATGCAGCCCCCGGGGGATTTCCCCCGGATCCGGCCGGAGGGCCCGTACCTCGATGTCCGTGCACAGCCAATCGGCGGCGCCGTACGCGGCCGCCGCCGCCCCCGAGTTCCCCCGGCACGTCGTCACCGCCGTGCTCGTCTCCCACGACGGAGCGCGCTGGCTGCCCGACGCGCTCGCCGGACTGCTCGGGCAGGAACGTCCCGTGCAGAACGTCGTCGCCGCCGACACCGGCAGCGCCGACGACTCCGCGCAACTGGTCACCGAGGCGCTCGGCGCCGAACGCGTCCTGCACCTCGCGCGCCGTACGAGCTTCGGCACCGCCGTCGACGAGGCGGTCCGCACGGCCGGTGCCCTCTCCCCGGACGAGCTGCCGTACCTGAAGCGCCCCAGCGGCTGGGACCCCGTCAGCAGGACCTGGCGCGACGACGCGTACGAGATGCCGGAGCTGCCGCACGGCGAACCGGTGCAGTGGCTCTGGCTGCTCCACGACGACTGCGCCCCCGCCCCCGACGCCCTCGCCGAGATGCTGCGCGTCGTGGACACCGACCCGCACGCCGCGATCGTCGGCCCCAAGCTCCGCGGCTGGTACGACCGCAGGCAGCTGCTGGAGGTCGGCGTCTCCATCGCCAACAGCGGGCGCCGCTGGACCGGGCTCGACCGGCGCGAACAGGACCAGGGCCAGCACGACCAGGTCCGCACCGTGCTCTCCGTCTCCACCGCGGGCATGCTGATCCGCCGTGACGTCTGGGAGGAGCTCGGCGGGTTCGACCGCAGCCTCCCCCTGATGCGCGACGACGTCGACCTGTGCTGGCGCGCGCACGTCGCGGGGCACCGGGTGCTCGTCGCCCCCGACGCCGTCCTCCGGCACGCCGAGGCGTCCGCCCGCGAACGCCGCCCCATCGACTGCGCGGGACGCTCCGTCGCCTCCCCGCACCGCGTCGACAAGGCCGGCGCCGTCTACACGATGCTGGTCAACGCACGCTCCAAGGTCCTGCCCTGGGTGCTGCTCCGGCTCGTCGTCGGCACCCTGCTGCGCACCCTCGCCTACCTCGTCGGCAAGGTGCCCGGCCAGGCCCTCGACGAGGTCGCCGGGCTCTTCGGCACCCTGCTGCGGCCGGGCAGGATCCTCGCGGCCCGGCGCGCCCGCGGCAAGGGCGCCGTCGACCAGGCCGAACTGCGCGGCCTCTTCCCGCCGCCCGGCGCCACCGTCCGGGCCACCGTCGAGCAGGTCGCCGGCAACTTCGGCAGCGGCTCCGACACCGACTCCGGCGGCTCCCGGCACGGCGCCGTGGAGTCCGGCCCCGGCGGCGACGACGCCGACTTCCTGGAGATCGAGCAGTTCGCGCGGCTGAAGCGGATCGGCCGCAAGCCGGGCCCGGTGCTCTTCGCCGTCCTGCTGCTCGTCTCGCTCGTCGCCTGCCGCGGCCTCCTCGGCGGCGGCTCGCTGACCGGCGGCGCGCTGCTGCCCGCCCCCGGCGACGTCTCCGACCTGTGGAGCAAGTACGCGGACGGCTGGCACACGGTCGGCACCGGCGGCACCCAGACCGCACCGCCCTACCTCGCCGTGCTCTCCGCGCTGTCCGCCCTGTTCCTCGGCTCGACCGGCCTCGCGCTCACGCTCCTGCTGGTCTGCTCCGTCCCGCTCGCCGGACTCACCGCGTACTTCGCCTCCCGGCCGCTGCTCGAATCCAGGCTGCTGAGGGCCTGGGCGAGCGTCGCGTACGCCTTCCTGCCCGCCGCGACCGGCGCCCTGGCGACCGGCCGCCTCGGCACCGCCGTACTGGCCGTGTTCCTCCCGCCGATCGCCCGCGCCGCCGTCTCCGCGCACGGCATGCGAGCCTCCGGCAGCGCCCGGGGCAGCTGGCGCGCGACCTGGGCGTACACCCTGCTCATCACCTTCGTGATGGCGTTCACGCCCATCGTCTGGCCGCTCGCCGTCGTCCTCGGCATCGGCGTGCTCGTGCTGCGCCGCGACGACATCACCGCGTACGGCCTGCGCTTCCTCGCCACGATCGGCACCCCGCTGCTCGTGCTCGCGCCCTGGTCGCTCTCGCTGCTCACCAGCCCGTCCCGCTTCTTCGACGAGGCGGGCCTGGACATCGGAGCGGGCTCGGCCTCCGCGCTCGACCTGCTCGCCATCAGCCCCGGCGGTCCCAAGGCCGCGGGCAGCGTGCTGCTGTTCGGCATCGTGCTCGCCGCCCTTGCCGCGCTGCTGCGCGGGGAGCGGCAGTTCGCGGTGCGCACCGCCTGGACGGTCGCGCTCGTCGCGATGGTCTTCGCCGCCCTGGCCAACGGCTCGGGCTGGGCGGGCCCCGCCACCCTCGTGTACGGCATCGCGCTGATCGCCGCCGCGCTGGTCGGCGCGGACGGCGCCCGGGTGCGCGTCGCCGAGCTCAGCTTCGGCTGGCGGCAGCCCGTCGCCGCGCTGATCGCCCTCGCCGCGGGCCTCGCCCCGGCCGTGGCCGCCGTGAGCTGGATGCTCGGCGGCGCCGGGGGCCCGCTGGAGCGCCGCGACCCGGTGCAGGTGCCCGCGTTCGTGGCGGAGGAGAGCACCACCCGCGACCAGCCGCGCACCCTGGTGCTCGGCGGCTCCTCGCCCTCCACCGTCTCGTACACCCTGGTACGCGGCTCCGGGGCGCGCCTCGGGGACGCCGAACTGACCGCGGCGGGTGGCAGCAACAGCCACCTCGACAAGGTCGTCGCCAACCTGGTCGCGGGCTCCGGCGCCGACCAGGGCAGCCAGCTCAGCGGCTTCGCGATCCGGTACGTACTGGTCCGCGACGGCGCCCCGAAGGAGATGAGCCGGGTCCTCGACGCGACCCCGGGCCTCAGCCGGCTGAGCCAGCTGGACGGCAGCGCACTGTGGCGGGTGGAGCGCCAGGTCGCCCGGATCATGATCGTCCCGCCCGGTGCGGGCGGCGAGCAGCTGCCCGTGGGCTCCCTCCCCGTCGAGGCGCACAGCAGGATCCCGGCGGGCGAGTCCGGCCGGGTGCTGCGGATCGCGGACGCCGCCGACTCCGGCTGGCAGGCCACGCTCGACGGCCGGCCGCTGACCCGCAAGACCGTCGACGGCTGGGCCCAGGGCTTCGAGCTGCCCGCCGAGGGCGGCACGCTGGACCTCACGTACGACACCCCGTTCACCCACACCGCCTGGATCTGGGCCCAGTGCACGCTGGCGCTCGTCCTGCTGGTCCTCGCCCTGCCGGGCCGTCGCCGCGAGATCGACGACGACCTGCCCGAGGAGGCCGTGGCGGCCCCGGTGGAACCGGTCACGGGCGAGGGGCGCCGGGCCCGCAGGCTGCGCGCGGCCGCCCAGGCGGAGGCCGAGGCCGGGCCGGACCCGGACGCCGCCCTCGGGCAGGCGCCGGGCGAGCACGTCCCGGCCCAGCGGGCGGAGGAGTACGACCACGCCCCCGACCAGGTCCCCGCCCCCGTTCCCGCACAGCCGCAGCCGCAGCCGCAGCCGCAGCCGGAGCAGGACGGCGACGGCCAGTACGCGGCGGTGCCGCAGCAGCAGTACGGCGAATGGGACGGGCAGCAGTACCAGGACACCGGCTACCAGCAGTACCCGGGCAACGGGTACGACGGGGGCCAGTACCAGAGCGGTCAGTACCAGGAGGGCCAGTACCAGGAAGGCCAGTACCAGGACGGCGGATACGGCACGCACCAGGAGCCCGCCCCCGCCGACCCGTACGGGCAGAACTCCTACGACCCGTACGGCTACGCCCAGCAGCAACAGCAGCAGTACGACCCGCAGACCGGTACGTACGCGCCCCCGGCCCACTACGACCAGGGCGGCGGTGGCCACCCGGCCCCGTACGCCCCGCAGAACCCCGACGAGAACCCCGCCCCGGGCCAGAACCCGTGGCCGACCGGCAACGCATCGCGAGGCGAGTCCGAGTGAAGTCCACCAGCAGCCTGTCCCTCATCGCGGGCACCGTCGCCCTCGCCGCCGTCACCGGGTTCGCCGTGCTCACCGCGCCCGGCGACGGGGACACCGCCGAGGCGGCGACCGCCGCGCGACTGCCGGTGGAACGGTCCACCCTGCTCTGCCCGGCCCCCGGCCTGTCGGAGCTCTCGGAGACCACCTACACCTCCTTCACCCCGGCGGGCGACGGCGCGGGCGAGGCCGGCGCGGCCGAACTGACACCGACCACGACGTCCGAGATCACGGACGACGGAGACGGCGAGGGCGACAAGAAGGACGAGAAGGACAAGAAGAAGGACGACAAGAAGAAGGACGACAAGAAGGCGGATGCGGGGAAGCCGGTCGTCGCCCTCAAGGAGCCCGGCAAACCGGCCGTCGCCGAGGAGTCCGGTGCCGACACCCCGGCCCTGGTCGGCACCGCCACCGGCCGCCTGGCCCCCGGCTGGACCGCCCAGCAGACCACCATGGTCGAGGCGGGCGAGGGCCGCGGCCTGCTCGGCGTCAGCTGCACCGTCCCCGACACGGACTTCTGGTTCCCGGCCGCGAGCACCGCGAAGTCCCGCCAGGACTACGTCCACCTGACCAACCCGGACGACACCGCGGCCGTGGCCGACATCGAGCTCTACGGACCCGAGGGCTCCCTCAAGTCCGAGGTCGGCGAGGGCATCACGGTGCCCGCCCGGTCCAGCGTCCCGGTTCTCATCTCCACGCTCACCAGCGAGGCCGTCGACGACGTGACCGTCCACGTCACCACCCGCACCGGACGCGTCGGGGCCGTCGTCAGGGCCGCGGACGACAAGACCGGCAGCGACTGGCTGGCCGCCTCCACCGCCCCGACGGGCACCCTGGTGATGCCCGGCATCCCCGACGACGCCACCTCGGTGCGCCTCGTGGCCTTCGCGCCCGGCGACGACGACGCCGACCTGAAGGTGAAACTGCTCGGCAAGACCGGCGCGATCACCCCGGCCGGGAACGACGGACTGCACGTCAAGTCGCAGATGACCGCGAGCCTCGACCTGAAGGACCTCACCAAGGGCGAGCCCGGCTCCCTGCTGCTCACCCCGGAGAAGGGCGGGAAGGGCACCCCGATCGTCGCCGCGCTGCGCGTGGTCCGCGGCTCCGGCGACAAGCAGGAGGTCGCCTACATCCCGGCGACGGGCCCGGTGGGCGCGCGGGGCACCGTGGCCGACAACCGCTCCGAGGGCTCGGTGCTCTCGCTGACCGCCCCGGGAGCCGCCGCAACGGTGAAGGTCACCGCGTCGGCGGGCAGCGGGGGCGGCGAAAAGGTCGTCAAGAAGTACACGGTCAAGGGCAGCACGACGCTCGCGGTCGTCCCGTCCGCGCCGTCCGGCCTCAAGGGCGGCTACGCCCTGACGGTGGAGACGGAGTCGGGCGGCCCGGTCCACGCCGCGCGCACCCTCACCGTCACGCAGGGCGGCATCAAGATGTTCACCGTGCAGACCCTGCCGGACGACGGCGGAACGGTCGAGGTGCCCGAGGCCGTCCAGGACCTCTCGGTCCTGCGGGACTAGGGTCCTTCGTCCGGATCGGGCCGGAACGCCGGGTGGGAACGGTGGTGTGCGGACGGGCCGGGAACGGCCGCCCGCACACCACCGTTCCCGTTCCCGCCTACTCCTGCCCGTACCGCGGATCCACGGACTCCGGCGAGAGCCCGAGCAGGTCCGCGACCTGCTCCACCACGACCTCGTGCACCAGCAGGGCGCGCTCGTCGCGGTTCTTGGTGCGGATCTCCACCGGCCGCCGGTAGATGACGATCTGCGCGGGCCGGCCCTTCTCGGCGGACACCGCGTGCCCCAGCGGAACGGTCTCCTCCTGGGCCCCCGGCACGTCGAGCACCATGAAGTCGACGTCCGCCAGCTGGGGCCAGCGCCGCTCCAGCCGCTCCACCGAGTCCTGCACGAGATCGCGGAAGTTCTCCGCCCTGCTGACCGAGAGCGGCACCTGGGGCGGGGCGACGGGCCCGCGCATGCCGCGGCCGTGCCGGTCCCGGCGGCGCGGACGCGGCTCGGACGGGGGAGACGGCGGGGACGGGCGGGGCGGTACAGGACTGTCCATCACTGACGCAGGGTAACGCTCCGGAGGGCGGGTCGGCCGCCGCTCCCTGACGGGTCATCGGCATGTCCAATCCTGAACAATCCGGCCAACCGGGGGCTTGTTTCAGGCCCTGCTGCTGATCGCCGGACTCCTGTCGAATGACAACTTTTGTGCCGAATGGTGACCGGAACCATTGCCGATACGGGCCGTTCCCGGCCACTCCCACGCAGGTCAGAAAGGTCGCCCGGAAGGCGGTTGTGCCGGACGTCACAGCGCGACACGGAGGGGTGACCCGGGGGCGGGTCGTCGCAGCCCGCTCAAGAGTGCGGTACCGTCCAACATCGTGAGCCCTGTACGTCGCTGTTCGCGCACCGCGTGCGGCCGCCCTGCCGTCGCGACACTGACGTACGTCTATGCCGACTCGACTGCGGTCCTCGGCCCGCTCGCCACCTACGCCGAGCCCCACTGCTACGACCTCTGTGCCGAGCACAGCGAGCGGCTGACGGCACCACGCGGCTGGGAAGTCGTCCGGCTCGCCGACCCCTCCGCGCCCTCCCGCCCCAGCGGCGACGACCTCGAAGCGCTCGCCAACGCCGTACGGGAAGCGGCCCGGCCGCAGGACCGCGGGGCCGACGACGGCCGGGGCGGTTCGCAGACGGCCGACCCGATGGAGGTCGCGCGCCGCGGCCACCTGCGGGTGCTGCGCTCCCCGGACTCCTGACCCGGCCGCTGCCGGACCGTTGCCCCCGCCGGACTTCCCGGCCTCTTCGGCTGCGCGCACGCGGTCGGAAGGCCCGACGGCCCGCCCGAGTCGCTGCCGGGTAGTTTGGGCGGTCCGCAGGAATCTCAGGAGGACCGGCCCGTGGCTGCTGATCTGTCGCAGATCGTGAAGGCGTACGACGTGCGCGGAGTGGTGCCCGACCAGTGGGACGAATCGCTCGCCGAACAGTTCGGGGCGGCCTTCGTCGAGGTGACGGACGCGGACGCGATCGTGGTCGGACACGACATGCGGCCCTCCTCGCCCGGCCTCTCGGGAGCCTTCGCACGCGGGGCCGCGGCACGTGGCGCGGACGTCACGCTGATCGGCCTCTGCTCGACCGACCAGCTCTACTTCGCCTCGGGCAGCCTGGGCCTCCCCGGCGCGATGTTCACCGCCTCGCACAACCCGGCGCAGTACAACGGCATCAAGCTCTGCCGGGCGGGCGCCGCACCCGTGGGCCAGGACACCGGCCTCTCGGAGATCCGCGCCCTCGTCGAGAAGTGGGCCGAAACCGGCGCCCCGCGGCCGGCCGGGACCCCCGGCACCGTCACCGGGCGCGAGACGCTCACCGACTACGCCGCCCACCTGCTGTCCCTGGTGGACCTCGGGTCGATCCGCCCGCTGAAGGTCGTCGTCGACGCGGGCAACGGGATGGGCGGCCACACCGTCCCCACCGTCTTCGCGGACCTGCCCGTCGATCTCGTACCGATGTACTTCGAACTCGACGGCACGTTCCCCAACCACGAGGCCAACCCCCTCGACCCGAAGAACCTCGTCGACCTCCGGGCCCGTGTCGTGGCCGAGGGCGCCGACCTCGGCCTCGCCTTCGACGGCGACGCCGACCGCTGCTTCGTCGTCGACGAGCGGGGCGAGGGCGTCTCCCCGTCCGCGATCACGGCCCTGGTGGCGGCCCGGGAACTCGCCCGCAACGGCGGCCGGGGCACCGTCATCCACAACCTGATCACGTCGCTCTCGGTCCCCGAGGTCGTCCGCGAGAACGGCGGCACCCCGGTCCGCACCCGAGTGGGCCACTCCTTCATCAAGGCGGAGATGGCCGAGCACGGCGCGATCTTCGGCGGCGAGCACTCCGCGCACTACTACTTCCGCGACTTCTGGAACGCCGACACGGGCATGCTCGCCGCGCTCCACGTGCTGGCCGCGCTGGGCGGACAGCCGGGCCCCCTGTCGGAACTGGTCGCCCGGTACGACCGCTACGCCGGCTCCGGCGAGATCAACTCCACGGTCGCCGACCAGCAGGCCCGCACGGCAGCGGTACGCGCCTCCTTCGCGGGCCGCGACGGGGTCACCACCGACGACCTGGACGGCCTGACCGTCACCGCACCGGACTGGTGGTTCAACCTCCGCGCCTCCAACACCGAACCCCTGCTCCGCCTGAACGTGGAGGCCCGCGACGAACGGACGATGGCAGCGGTACGGGACGAGGTGCTGGCCCTGGTCCGCTCCCCGAAGACCCCCGCCGTTTAGCGCCGCTCCCTCCGGCGTACACCCCGGCTCCATCCCCGCGCGCCCCGCCCCGCCCCACCCCGCGCACCCCGCCCTCCGGCGGTAGGCTGACGTGGCCCGATCCGTTGTCTGAAGGGACCCGCCCCATGCCGCTCGAAGCCGGCCTCCTGGAGATCCTCGCCTGCCCGGCCTGCCACTCTCCGCTCGACGACCGGTCGGCGTCCGACACCCCCGAGCTGGTCTGCACCGGCGACGACTGCGGGCTGGCCTACCCGGTACGGGACGGCATCCCCGTCCTCCTCGTCGACGAGGCCCGCCACCCCGCGTGAAGCCGGAGCCCCGGGCGCACGACCCCGCCCGCGGCCCCGAGCGACCGGCGTCCGGGCGCACGACCCCGTCGCCCGCCGCTCCGACCCGCACGGTGATCAGCATGTGATCGGAGGACCGTCCCCATGCTCGACGAGTCGCTGCTCGACGCCCCGGAATCCCTGGCCCGAGCCGACCGCCGCGGCCTGCTCCGCGGCGCCGCCGAGGCCGGGGCCCGGGTCCGCACCGCCGCCCGGCACGCCACCGAGGCCGGGATCGCCGAACTGAACCCGGAGGGCCGACCCCGCGCCGTACTGGTCGCGGGCTTCGGCACCGCCGCGTCCGGCGTCGCCGACCTCGTCACCGCCCTGGTCGGCGCGTCCGCACCCGTCACGTCCATCCGCCCCACCGGGGTGGCCCCCGCCTCGGGCGCGCTGCGCTGGACGCTGCCCGGCTGGGCCGGCCCCGTGGACCTGCTGCTCATCGTCACGGCCGACGGCGCCGAGCCGGGCCTCGCCCTCCTCGCCGAACAGGCGTACCGCCGCGGCTGCAGCGTCGTCGCGGTCGCCCCCCACCGGTCACCGCTGCGCGAGGCCGTCGACGGCGTGCGCGGCCTCCTCGTACCGATGGCCTCCGCCCCGCACGGCGAGTACGACGCCGAGACCTCGGCCGCCGGCCCCGGCACGCTCTGGGCGCTGTTCACCCCGCTGCTCGCACTGCTGGACCGGGTCGGCCTGGTCAACGCCCCCGCCGACGCGCTGCAGGGCGTCGCGGACCGGCTGGACCGCACCGCGGAACGCTGCGGCCCGGCCATCGCCACGTACAGCAACCCGGCCAAGACCCTCGCCGCCGAGCTCGCCGACAGTCTGCCCCTGATCTGGACCGAGGGCGACGCGGCCGGACCGGTCGGCCGCAGGTTCGCCGCCGTCCTGGCCGAGCTGTCCGGACGCCCCGCCCTCGCCGCGGAACTGCCCGAGGCGCTTCCCGCGCACGGCGGACTGCTGGCGGGCGCGTTCGCCGCGGGCGCCGACCCCGACGACTTCTTCCGTGACCGGGTCGAGGAGCCGGAGCCGCTGCACGCCCGCGTCGTACTGCTCCGGGACCGTCCCGCGGGCGGCCTGAGCGCGGCCCCCGCCGCTCGCGAACTGGCCCTCGGCCACGACACCGCGATCAGCGAACTCGAACCGGACGAGGGCACCGACCTCGAATCACTCGCCGAACTGCTCGCGGTCACCGACTTCGCCGCCGTGTACCTGGCGCTCGCGTCGGAGGCCCGCGTCTGACCGGGCCCGCACCCGTACCCCGTACGGCGGCGGGCCCCGCGCCCGGTCCCGCGACACCCCGCAGCACACACCGCACCCCGATCCACCCGATCCACGCACCTCACAAGGACACGAATCCCATGGACCGGCTCTCCAACACCGTGCGCCCTTACGCCTGGGGCTCCACCACCGCCATACCCGAACTGCTCGGCGTCGCCCCCACCGGCGAACCCCAGGCCGAGATGTGGATGGGAGCCCACCCCGGCGCCCCCTCCCGCCTCACCCGGCCCACCGGCACCGGGGAGGCCGGCCCCGAGCAGTCCCTCGCCGACGTCATCGCCGCCGACCCCGAGCGCGAACTGGGCCGGGCCGCCGTCGAGAAGTTCGGCCCCCGCCTGCCCTTCCTCCTCAAACTGCTCGCGGCGGGCGCCCCGCTCTCCCTCCAGGTCCACCCCGACCTCGAACAGGCCCGAAGGGGCTACGAGGACGAGGAGCGCCGGTCCGTCCCGATCGACGCCCCCCACCGCACCTACAAGGACGCCAACCACAAGCCCGAGCTGATCTGCGCGCTCACCCCCTTCACCGGCCTGTGCGGCTTCCGCGACCCCGCCGAGGCGGCCCGGACGATCGCGGCCCTCGACGTCGACGAGCTCAAGCCGTACGTCGACCTCCTCGGCGCCCATCCCGAGGAGGCAGCCCTGCGCGAGGTCCTCACCGCGATCCTCGGCGCCGAGCCGACGGAGATGGCCGAGACGGTGCACCGCGCGGCCGCCGCAGCCGAACGCCTCGGCGGCGCCCACGCCCCGTACGCCCGGATCGCCCACCACTTCCCCGGCGACCCCGGTGTCATCGCGGCGATGCTGCTGAACCACGTGGAACTCAAGCCCGGCGAGGCCCTGTTCCTCGGCGCGGGCGTCCCGCACGCCTACCTCGACGGCCTCGGCGTCGAGATCATGGCCAACTCGGACAATGTGCTGCGCTGCGGCCTCACGCCCAAGCACATCGACGTACCCGAACTCCTGCGCATCGTCCGCTTCGAGGCGGCCGACCCCGGCATCCTGCGCCCCGAGGCCGCACCGTCCGGCGAGGAACCGTACGAGACGCCCGTGGACGAGTTCCGGCTCTCCCGCTTCGACCTCTCGCCCGGCGCCGCTCCCGTGGACCTGACCCGGGACGCCCCGCAGATCCTGCTCTGCACCCAGGGCGCCACGAAGGCGGGCGCACTGGACCTCGCCCCCGGCGAATCCGTCTTCGTACCCGCCGGGGAAGAGGTCGAAGTGTCCGGTACGGGAACCTTGTTCCGTGCCACAGTGGTGGTCTGACGCACCACCCGCACCGGCGACTGCAACAATGTCCGGCCGTACGGCGGCGGCGCCAGGGCCGCGGCAGCGAATGAAGGGACACCAGGCACCCATGAGTGCGTCAGGCGGAACCAAGGCGATCGTGGCGGCACTCGGCGCCAACCTGGCCATCGCGGTGGCCAAATTCGTGGCGTTCCTGTTCAGTGGCTCGTCCTCGATGCTCGCGGAGAGCGTCCACTCGGTCGCCGACTCGGGCAACCAGGGACTGCTGCTGCTCGGCGGCAAGAAGGCCCGGCGCGAGGCCACCCCCCAGCACCCCTTCGGCTACGGCCGTGAGCGGTACATCTACGCCTTCCTCGTCTCCATCGTGCTGTTCTCCGTCGGTGGCATGTTCGCCCTGTACGAGGGCTACGAGAAGATCAAGGAACCGCACGAGATCGAGGCCTGGTACTGGCCGGTCGGGGTGCTGGTCTTCGCGATCATCGCCGAGGGCTTCTCCTTCCGCACGGCCATCAAGGAGTCCAACGAGACCCGCGGATCGCTCTCCTGGAAGGAGTTCGTCCGCCGGGCCAAGGCCCCCGAGCTGCCCGTCGTCCTCCTGGAGGACCTCGGCGCGCTGGTCGGTCTGGTCCTCGCCCTCGGAGGCGTCGGCCTGTCCCTGGCGACCGGCGACGGTGTCTGGGACGGCATCGGCACCCTCTGCATCGGCGCCCTGCTGATCATCATCGCGATCGTGCTCGCCGCCGAGACGAAGTCGCTCCTGCTCGGTGAGGCCGCCGGGGCCGAGGAGGTCGAGAAGATCAAGAACGCGGTCGTCGACGGCGACACGGTCACCCGCGTCATCCACATGCGCACGCTCCACCTCGGCCCCGAGGAACTGCTCGTCGCGGCCAAGATCGCGGTGCAGCACGACGACACGGCCGTCGAGGTGGCCAACGCCATCAACGCCGCCGAGTCCCGCATCCGCGCCGCGGTCCCGATCGCCCGGGTCATCTACCTGGAGCCGGACATCTACAGCGAGGCCGCCGCCGCGGCCGGCATCAACCCCGCCAAGGCGCCCGGCGGCGCTCCGGACACCCCGACGGAATCCGGCCACTGACCGAACCCGCCGCGACGGACCGGCCCGCCCCGGTCGGCCGGCACCGCACCCGCCGCCCACCTGCCCATATGCCCTCCGGGCACCCTCTCGACCCGCTCTCCCGCAGGCTTCCGCAGCGCTCTCCCAGTCCCTCCCGGCTCCCGGGCGGGCTGGGAGGGACTGGGCCGATCGGTGTAGATTCGACGCCAGAGTCAGACGTCGCTGCTGATGGCGGTCGATCGGTCCCCGTGTGCGGACCGGCCGAGGGAGAGAGGGCCTCCGACGGACTGCGCTGCGAGCACCGGGCATTCGTGTGCCCGTCGCCGCAGAGCCATCCGTGCCCCACCTCGACCCATTCACGAGGAGCAGCCCGTTATGACGACGGTCGCCAACCGACAGGACTTCAAGGTCGCCGACCTCTCCCTCGCGGCGTTCGGCCGCAAGGAGATCACCCTGGCCGAGCACGAGATGCCCGGTCTGATGTCGATCCGCAAGGAGTACGCCGCCGCGCAGCCGCTGGCCGGTG